>JAEWWD010000139.1 GCA_023396535.1 Bacillota bacterium | reverse complement strand
AGTACTACTCGGGTGGTGCTCTTTTCCGGGCGGCTGCCCGGCGCTTCCCCCGCAATACCCTGCTTCATGACCGGCATACCCGCGCAGCCAGACAACAGCATACAAATCAGGCAAGCACCAACGCCTTTAATATATGCTGGCCGCATCCCCTCTCCCCTTTCCGTTTATCTATCCAGCGTATTGATGCCGATCGCGCATTCCGTACGTTTTCGTTCAAATATGCAGGTCGTCTCATCCGGAACGTGGATATCACCGTTGTATTTCCATGCGTTCGCCGCACAGCCGCCGCTGCAGAAATACTTTGCCCAGCAATCCCTGCATGCGGGCTTGGTTCGGACATTGCAACCCTGGAAGGGGCGCTGCATTGCATCGTCAAATGCTCCTCGCAGCACGTTGCCCATAAGGAAACTCTCTTCGCCGACGAACTGGTGGCAAGGGTAAATATCCCCGTCGGGCGTTACCGCAATGTATTCCGTGCCTGCGCCACACCCTGAAATGCGCTTTTTCAGACAGGGGCCGTTATCCATATCCAGCATGAAATGGAAAAAATTAAACCAGTTCCCTTCCTGTCTGCTGCGGATCAAATATGCGGCAAGCCTGTCATATTCGTCAAGGATGCGCGATACATGCTGAGGAGCTATCGCATAAGGGCTATCCTGCGGCAATACGACAGGTTCCAGAGAAATTTGCTCAAATCCGAGTTCCTGCAGCGCACGTACATCCTCGGTAAAATCCAGATTGCGATTGGTAAACGTACCGCGAATATAATGCTCCTTGTCCCCCCTTGCGGCGACCAACGCTTTCGCTTTCTCCACTATGGCGTCATAAGAGCCTTTTCCGCTGACTGTAGGCCGCAGCTCGTCGTGAATATCCCTTCGGCCGTCCAGACTCAGTACGATATTATGCATTTCGCGGTTGAGGTAATCGATGCGCTCCGGCGTAAGCGCCAATCCGTTTGTCGTAACCGTAAAATGGATGACCTTGCCGTGCATACGCTCAAGCTCCCGCCCATAGGCTACGATATCTTTGAGGACTTCGTAGTTCATCAGCGGCTCTCCGCCGAACAAATCCACTTCCAGATGCCTGCGTTTGCCGGATCGGGCGATCAGAAAGTCAAGCGCGGCGCGGCCGACCTCGGCGGTCATGAGCATCCGCTCCCCGTGAAACTCGCCAGTGGAAGCGAAGCAGTATTTGCAGCGCAGGTTGCAGTCGTGCGCAACGTGCAGACACATGGATTTAATGACTTGGGTCTTGTCCCGGTTTTCCGGCGGATTCAGCTGTGGGGAATCGAACATGCCCGCCTTGCGAAGCTCTTCGAATTCTTCAAGTATTTCCTGCGCCTCTTCTATCGAAGGGAGAGAGGCAAGCGGGTCCTCGCCCAGTTCAAGCGCGCGCGCCACACGAAACGCTGCTTCATCCAGCAAATGTAAGGCGCCGCTTTCCACGTCCAGCAGCAAATATCTCGTAGTGTCGGCAATTGGATTTTGAAATGTAAACGCGTGTATCAACGACAGAAATCCTCCCGTATGTAAAACAAAAAAATCCGGCTTTTCGTCGGATAAACACCGGGCGGGCATTTTGCCCGCCCGTCTTTGCCAAAGAAATTACTTTTTCTCTTTCTGGCAGGACTGGTTGGCAACGGTGCAGCTTGTTTTGCAAGCGGACTGGCAGCTTGCCTGGCACTCGCCGCAACCGGTATTAGCGCCGGCCTTGACGCAGGGGGTCTGAATAGTCTGGATGTGTTTCATGACAGCAACCTCCGTATTGTTTGTAAACTACTATGCTATTTGAGCCCGATAATACTCGCGGTATCGCGCGCGATCATCATCTCCTCATCGGTGGGGATGACAAACACCTTTACACGGCTGTTAGACTTGCTGATATCCACTTCTTCGCCGCGGGGGCAGGTATTGTTTTTCTCGATATCGAGCTCGACGCCGAGATATTCCATATCCTTGAGTATCCATTCGCGCACGGGACGATCGTTCTCGCCAACGCCCGCCGTAAATACGATGGCGTCCACGCCGTTCATCACGGCGGCATATGCGCCGATATACCGCTTCACCTTATAGCAGAATACCTCAAGCGCAGCCTCCGCCCGTTTGTTGCCGGCCTGCTCGGCAGTCCACAAATCGCGGAAATCCGATGATACGCCGGAAAGGCCCTGCATGCCGCTGTCCTTGTTCAGGTAGGCGTCCATTTCGGCGGTTCCCCAGCCCTTTTTATTCATGACATACGTCACGATAGCCGGGTCGATGTCGCCGCAGCGGGTGCCCATGGGCAGGCCTTCAAGCGGCGTGAAGCCCATGGAAGTATCCACGCTCTTACCGCCCTGCACGGCCGCGATGCTGGAGCCGTTGCCCAAGTGGCAGGTAATGACCTTCGTCTGCTCCGCTGGCTTATTGAGCAGATCGACGGCGCGCTCGGACACATAGCGATGTGATGTGCCGTGGAAACCGTAACGGCGTATCTTCATATCAGTATACGCCTCATAAGGCAGCGCGTAAAGAAAAGCTTTTCGTGGCATCGTTTGATGGAAAGCGGTATCAAATACACCGGCCATGGGGGTATCCTTCATGATAGCGCGGCAGGCGCGGATGCCCATGAGATTGGCGGGATTGTGCAGCGGCGCAAGCTCCGTCAGTTCTTCCATGGTCTCAAGCACCTCATCAGTGATGAGGCACGAGCCTGTAAACTTTTCTCCCCCGTGTACCAATCGGTGCCCGACCGCCGCGATTTCGGACATGCTGCCGATCACGCCGATTTCAGGATCAACAAGAGCGTCGAGCACCATTTTGATGGCGTCGGTATGGTCCCGCATATCCTTTTTGATCTCATGCGAGTCTTTTCCGGCAGGCTTGTACACAAGTTTGGAATTGGGGATGCCTATGCGTTCGCAGAGGCCTTTCGCGATCACAGTTTTGCTGCTGACATCGATAAGCTGATACTTGAGAGAACTGCTCCCCGCATTGACTACAAGTACGTTCATGCCTTCCTCCTTATATTTCCTGCGCCTGTACGGCAGTAATGGCGACGACGTTCACGATATCTTCAACACTGCACCCGCGGGACAGATCGTTGATGGGGCGCGCAAATCCCTGACAGACGGGGCCGATGGCTTCGGCGCCCGCGAGGCGCTGCACCAGCTTATAGCCAATGTTGCCTGCCTGCAGATCGGGGAATATGAGTACGTTCGCCTTGCCCGCAACGGGGCTTCCCGGGGATTTCAACTGGCCGACTTTTTCCACCAGCGCGGCGTCTGCCTGCAGTTCGCCATCCACATTCAGGCTGGGTGCGAGCTCCTTTACCAGCTTGGTAGCTTCCGCAACCTTGTCCACCAGCTCGTGCTTGGCGCTGCCCTTTGTGGAGAAGGAAAGCATGGCTACGCGCGGCTCCATGCCGCAGAGCGCCTTACCCGTTGCCGCAGAAGATACTGCGATAGCCGCAAGCTGTTCCGCCGTGGGGTTGGGGTTAACAGCACAGTCGCCAAATATCAGCAGGCCATTATGTCCATAGGACTTATTGGGAATATCCATAATAAAGCAGCTGGATACCACGGATATACCCTTTGCCATTTTGATGATCTGCAGGCCGGGGCGAAGCGTATCGCCGGTGGTGCTGATGGCGCCCGCTACCATGCCGTCCGCTTTTTGCTCTTTGACCATCATGGCCGCAAAAAAGAGCGTATTCCTCATCGTCTGATCGGCGATTTCTGGAGTAACGCCCTTCGTTTTACGCATTTCGTAGTATTTTTCGATATAGGAAGGTAAATCTACGGATACCTCGGGGTCAATGATGTCGATGCCGTTCAGGGATACACCAAGCTTGTCCGCCGCGGCGCGGATTGCTTTTTCATTGCCCAGCAGCGCCAGGTCCGCAATCCCTTCCTTGACAATAATAGCTGCAGCTTGAATGGTGCGCTCCTCCGTGCCCTCCGGCAACAAAATACGCTTCTTGTTGCTTTTTGCTTTTGCTCGAATACCTTCCATCAACGATGACATAATGGGTTTGCTCTCCTTCCTGTTATACGAACGATATGAATACGTAGTATAGTTGATTGCAGGGTTTTGCCCTGTAACCCCGAAAATTATAACACAATATTGCGCAGTTCGGTATGAAAAAACATGATTTTTTTGCGTTTTTCTTGCAGATCTTTCGTAATAGCATGTTGCTATATGATAAAATGAAGAAAACGAGGCAAAGGAGGCGCCGTATGCGCGTAGCGGGCATTATTGCGGAATATAATCCCCTGCATAACGGACATATCTATCATCTGCAGCAGACGCGCCAATCCGCCGCGTGCGATTATATCATGGTCGTGATGAGCGGGGATTACGTACAGCGCGGCGAACCCGCCATAGCCGATAAATTCGTACGCGCACAGTGGGCGCTGGAAGCGGGCGCGGATCTTGTGCTTGAGCTGCCCGTTGCCTGCGCAATAGCAAGCGCGGAACGATTTGCGGCCGGCGGCGTGCGTGTGCTGGCCGGCACGGGTGTGCTGGACGCGCTTTGTTTCGGCAGTGAAACGCCGGATATTCATGGTCTTGAGCAAGCAGCCATGGCTCTGGCGCAGGAACCGCCCGCTTTTCGGCAGGCGCTTCGCGAGCAGCTTGCATCAGGAAAATCCTATCCCCGCGCTCGCTATGATGCACTCGAAGCATGCGGCGCTCCCCCCGCGCTTCTGGAAGCGCTCCGCTCCCCCAACAGCATATTGGGCATGGAGTATATTCGGTTTTTAAAACAGTACGCGCCGGACGCTCGGCCCGTCGCCATTCATCGCAAAGGAAGCGGATATAATGACGCAGCCCTCGCGGGAGAATTTTCAAGCGCGACCGCGATACGGGAGGCGCTTTTCAGGGGTGATACGCAAGCGTTGGACGGTATGCCCATGTATATCGCAGGGCGTTTCGGCCTGGGCGGGATACGCCCGGTCGGCCTGCAGGATACGGAGCTTCTGATGCTGTACGCGCTGCGACGCATGAGCACGGAAGATATCGCCGAAATTCCAGATGTTCAGGAAGGATTCGAGAATGTGCTGTACCGCGCCGCCCGGCAGTCCGCAAATATGGAAGAGCTGTTCGCCCAGCTCAAGAGTAAGCGCTACACGATGGCGCGCTGCAAGCGTATCGCTATGTGCGCCATGCTCGGCATTACAAAAAACCTTTCAAAAAGCGTGATGGCGGAAGACGCTCTTTACCTGCGCGTGCTGGGATTCCGCCGCGGCGCACGCCCGCTGCTTTCAGCCATCGCGCAAAAACGGTCCCTGCCGCTGCTCATTCGCAGGGCGGATATCTCCGCCTGCCCTCCGGCGGCGCAGGACCTGATAGATCTCGACCTGCGCGCGCACGATATTTACGCGCTGCTTGCCCGGCAGGAAAGCCCGCTGCGCGATTTTTCGCAGCCGCCTATCGTCATTTAGCGCACTGCTTTGGGGCGAAGCGGTATATCCCTTTCTTTGAGCACTTCCAGTATACGGGGCAAAGCTTCCTCGGCAACGCGCCGCCCTTCGCAAATGCAGTCGTCCGTCCGGACGGTGGAAAACCGCTTCATTATACCGCGCACATTGGGGCAAAGCAGCACATTCGCAGCCTGCAGGCGCAGACGCGTGATTTCCCATTGCATGATGTCCAGCGTATTGTCGAGTATGTTGCGAACAGTGGGCGATTCTATACGTCGCGGTTCCCCCCGGTAGCCTACGTCCACGCCGATCACAACGTCCGCGCCCGCCTCCCGCAAGGGAATACAGGGCACGCGCTCAAGCACGCCGCCGTCCACGCATAATCTCCCGTCAATACGAATAGGTACGAATACGCCGGGTATGGACATACTCGCCCGCACGCATTCGTGCAGCTTTTTGCCACTGTTGAACGTGATGAGCTCGCCTGTTTCAGCATCCACCGCCATGCACAAAAAAGGGATTCGCGTCTGTTCAAACGTTTTGTCATGCGTAAACAGGCGTATCATTTCCTGCAGGCGGTCGCCTTTTATGAGCCCCCCCTTGCCCATGCGCGGCAGGGTCATATCCATATATTCCCTGCTGCTCATGGACGCAAAGAATTTCCCCAGCATGTTCAAATCCGTGCCTACGGCATAGATAGCGCCTATGATGGCTCCCGCGCTGGAACCGGCGATCATATCGATTGGCACACCGTTTTCTTCAAGCACTTGTATCACGCCGATGTGCGCGATACCCTTCGTGCTGCCCGATCCGAGTGCAAGGCCGACTGTCTTGGTCATGCGAAGCCCCTCCCCCTCATAAGCATAATGCAGGATCACAAGAAACCGCTATACTCCATTTATTCCATACGGGAGGCGCATATGAAGCGCACCGTTGCATTTTCGGCATTTTTGCTGTGTTTATCGCTGGTACTATTCACACAACCGGCTCTTAACGCAGCTAAGACAGCCCTTTCGCTATGGTGGGAGATACTTCTTCCCACTTTATTTCCGTTTTTCGCGAGCGCAACGCTGATGGAGCGAACCGGCGCGCTGCATATGCTGGCGAATCTCCTGCATCCGTTGTCAAAACGGCTTCGTATCTCCCGCTATGCGCTGCCCATGCTGCTGCTTGGCGGCGTTTCCGGCTATCCGTCCGGCGCTCGGTTGTGCGGTATGCTGCAGCGATCCCAATGCGTATCTGGCGAGGAAGCGGAGCGTCTGGGTACGCTCTGCAATCTTTGCAGCCCCATGTTTTTGATGGGCGCGGTAGCCGGCGGCATGTTCTCCAACATGCGCCTGTTCCTGCCGCTCGCTGTTGCCCATTACGGCAGTGCTGTTATCGTTGCCGTTGCAGTTTCCATTCTTCATCCCATCCGCTTTGCCGAGCCCCCCCGGCTCATGCGGCCGCCGCAGGAACCACT
Source organism: Bacillota bacterium (assembly GCA_023396535.1). GTDB lineage: Bacteria > Bacillota > Clostridia > Christensenellales > CAG-138 > JAEWWD01. Next base: position 1,819 of record JAEWWD010000139.1, on the reverse strand, counting down.
GTACCGCGTGCTCCCGCTTTCCATCACCGACGGCATGGCGGATATGCTCAAGGTAGGCGGGAGCGTCGTGTTCTTTTTGGTGCTGGCGGCCGTTCTTAAAGAAATGAAGATCATCAGCGTGCTGGGCGCCCCCATAGACGCGGCGTTTGCCGGCGTCAAAGGCGATTCCCCTTCGCAGGGAATTTTGCTGGGCATTTTGGAGATGACGGGCGGCTGCCATCTTATTTCCGAAACTGGACTGCCTATTCTGTTTGCCGTCCCCATCTGCGCGTTTCTTATTTCTTTTGGCGGATTTAGCATTATGGTGCAGGCCATGGCGTTTGTGGAGTTTCGTCACCCGATGCGTTATATCAGCATTAAGTTTCTGCAAGGACTGCTTGCCGCCGTCTTGGCTTATGCCGTATTGTCGCTTTCGCCTGGGAGCGCGGAAGTGTTTTCCCCCATCCCCTCCATGTATGCCATCAATGCGATCACAGGTTTATCCGTTCTGTTCGGGACGGCGCTGGGCACGGCGGCGGCAGTTCTGCTCGCACTGATATTCGGCAGGCGGGAACGCCGATCATGAAACGGTCTCACCCGCTTCCATGCGCTTTACTGCCGCCTCGTCGGGCGTAACGTACACCGTGCGGTTGGTTGTGTAAATCACCATGCCGGGACGCGCGCCGGCAGGCTTCTTTACGTATTTCCGCATACAATAATCCACAGGCACGGAGGCAGAAGCGCGCGCCTTGCTGTAATAAGCGGCAAGCATGGCGGCCTCCCGCAGAGTCGTTTCAGGCAACTCTCCATCGCCGCGCACGATGACATGCGAGCCGGGAATATTCTTGGTATGCAGCCACCAGTCCTCCGGGCGCGCGAAGCGAAGAGTCAGCGCGTCGTTCTGCTGGTTGTTGCGCCCGATATAAATTTCAAACCCGTCGGACGACCGCAGTGAAAGCGGCTTGGACGGTGCGTGTTTCTGCGGCTTCACGCGGCTGTTTTCCGGCTTGAGATACCCTTCCCGCACGAGCTCATCCCGAATTTCAGCAAGCTCCTCGTCGGTCGCGCATTTGTCGAGATTGTCCTGCTGCCCTTCCAGATACTCGATTTCCTCCAGAGCCTTTTCCTTCTGTTCCGCGGCAAGCGCTCTTGCAGCCTTGCCTTTCTGGTACCGTTTAAAATAGCGCTGGGCGTTTTCCTGCGGGGATAATCGCTCATCAAGCTCCACCACGCTTTCGGCGGGCGGATCGAGGTAGTAATTCATGAGCCTTGCAGCCTGCATGCCGCGGCTGAGCGAGTGGGCATTCGCAAGTATCAGTTCGCCATTCAATCGAAGCAGTTCCAGATTTTCATCCTGGTTCAGCGCCTGCTCGGCTACGGCAAGGCGCTTGTAGCAGCGCTCCAGATGATTCTGCAGTACGCGCTGCGCGGAAACGCTCCGGCGGCGAAACCGCTCCAGCTTGTCGCGTTCTGCATAAAAAGCGTCCAGCGCCACGCTCATGGTCGATGCCTGCACACAACTCTGTGGCGCGCAGGCGGGTGTAAAAGCATATACGGCTACAGGCTCTTTGAGATCATTGTATATGATCGTCGGGAAAAACTGTCCTTCCGAAAACGAGCGATACAGGCGATACACAAAGCGGGCAAAAGCACGCCTGTCCGTATCCGAAAGGGCTTGGGCGTCCAGTTCCGCTTCCCCGGACCAGCGCGAGGCCATCTGCCGCGCGCAATCGGGGGATAATCCGAAAAACTTGCCGCTCAACAGCTTATGCACGGCGCCTCGCCCCTCCAGCGCACAATAGAAATCTTCCTCATCGGACAAAAGCGGATTGAGCTTGAC
>JAEWWD010000131.1 GCA_023396535.1 Bacillota bacterium | reverse complement strand
GGGAAGGCTCGCGTGGCATTGCGCTGCTGTTGCGCGGGCAGGCATATTGGCACAATTCGCAGCCCAGCAGTCCCGGCAGATGCTCCATAACCCAATCCGGCATGGGCGCGCTCTCCATATATGCGCGCAGGCATAGCTGCGCGTTAAGACCCTGTTCGGGGTCGATCGCGCCGACAGGGCAGGCGTTCGCACACATGGCGCAGGCGCCGCAGGATGGGGGAGGGGAGGGTAAATCTGTCTGCGGCGCGCATGCATCCGTCGCCAGCGTAAAAAGCGCGGTGCGCGTACCAAAATCGCCGATATCCAACATTGCGTTCTTGCACAGCGTACCCAGCCCCGCCTGTGTGACAAGCGCGGGCAGGGGAACCTCCAGACGTTCCGCACGGTATCCGCGCGCAGTCAGCTCCGCGCATAGCGCGTTCGCGGCGTGGTATCCCGCGTTGGAGGCTATATAATAGCCCGGCAGGCCCGATTCTTTTTTGAACGGCCGGTATGCGTGTACAAGCAGCAAGACGGAGGACGCCCAGGAGAATTCCGACGCGGGGTCCAGGCAAAGGCCGCCGGTATGCGGCGATTGGACGCGGCACATTGCCGCCCAAGCGTCTTTTAAAGGCGTGGGGCGCAAACAGTATGCGTCCGCGAAGCCGTACGACTGCGCGAGTGTCCGTATTTCACATTGCGTCATGCTATTTGGCTGTTGTGCGTCGCTCATAATATAATCAGCATAAAAACAGCCCGCCGGGCTATGGCCCAACAGGCTGCGGCGGGCCAAAGGCCCGCCGCTTGAAGTTTCAGATTTTATTCCTTATTGTCCAGTTCATCCATGTTCAGGCCCTGGAACAGGTCGGCAAGGCTTGTTGTGGTGGTCTGAACGGGGGGCAGATCATACTCGCCATCCTCACTGCGGCGCGGGCGACGTTCGCGCTCCGGCCTGTCGGAAGAGGGAGCTTGCGCAGGCGCCGCGCTGCGTTCCGGTCGCGGCTGCTGCGCGCGTTCGGGGCGGGCGGCGCGTTGCTGACGCTCCGCGGCGCGTTGTTCCTGACGCTCTGCATACTGACGGTCGCGCTCGGCGCGCTCGGCGGAGAGCTGCTCGGCGATCTCAGGATTTTCCTCCAATATGACTTCCTTGCGGCTCAGGCTGATACGCTTTGCCTCTGGATTAACATCCAATACCTTGCAGCGGACGACGTCGCCGACGTTGATTTCATCTTCAACTTTGGCAATACGCCTGACGCTGATCTGGGAAATGTGGATAAGGCCGTCGATGGTGGGCTCGAGCGCCACGAACGCGCCGAACGGCACGATGCGGACGACTTTGCCTTCCACAATGCTGCCCACGGGGTACTTTTCGCCCGCCATAGTCCAGGGCTTGGGCTGAAGCTGCTTATATCCTAGGGAAACGCGTTCTTTTTCGACATCTACGTTGAGAACAACGACTTCTACCTGCTGGCCGATCTTAAGCACGTCGGAGGGGTGCTTCACGCGGCCCCAGGCAACATCCGTCACATGCACGAGGCCATCGATGCCGCCGATATCCACAAACGCGCCAAAATCCGTAAGCCTGCGTACAACGCCGCTCAGCTTGCTGCCGACCTCAAGGGCGGACCACTTCTGCTTCTTCTCCGCTTCCATTTCGGCGAGCAGTACGTTTTTCTGGGAGGCGACGATGCGTTTGCGGGACTTGTCCACTTCGATTACGGAGAGTTTCATGGGTTGTCCGACAAAGTCAGAGAGGTTTTCAACATATTTTGTGGAGACATGCGATGCGGGCACGAAAGCGCGTACGCCGTTGATGGAGGCAATCAGGCCGCCCTTGACGACCTCTTTGCCAACCGCGTCAAATACTTTGCCTTCGGTTTCCGCGTCGGCCAGCAGCTCTTCCCAGAGCTTCTTGCTTTCCACGCTCTTGCGGGAGAGCAGCACATTGCCTTCGCCGTCGTTTACCTTGGTAACTTCCACTTCAATGCTATCGCCAACCTTCACGACATCCATGGGGTTGACGTCCGGATCGGAGGAGAATTCGTTTCTGGGAATGAACCCGTCGGATTTATAGCCGATATTGACGCATACTTCGCTTTCCGTAACCTGCACGACCGTGCCGGTAAGCACCTGGCCGTTACGAATGCGGACTAAAGTCTTTTCAAAGGCTTCGGCAAAGCTATCAGCCGAGTCGTTGGCTTCGGCTATCTCGGCGGAGGGCTCTTCAACGGCAACCGCTTCAGCCTGTGCAGAGGGCGCTGCTTCAGGCATATCAGCCTCGGCGCTTACCGCCTGCGCAGCTTCAGTAGCTTCAGCCTGCGCGGCTTCCACCGGAGCCGAATTGGCCACCACCTCAGTGGTTTCAGCCGTTGTTTTTTCCAGTTCGTTCATTCGTGTTACAACCTCCCTAATCATCCATTGCGGCGTTGATGCGCCTGCAACAATTCCTATTATATCATCGGAGCGGATTTTTTCAAGTACAAGTTGCCCCGGATTCTCCACAGAATAGGTACATTTGCAGCTCTTTTCACATATGCGCGCCAGTTTTTGTGTGTTTGAACTGCTCTTCCCACCCACAACAAGCATCACGCTGCATTTTGCGGCCATTTCGGCGGCTTCCCGCTGTCGTTCTGCCGTCGTATCGCAGATCGTATCGTATACCTCAATATCCATGCAGCGCTCCCGTAAAACGGAACAAATCTGTTCAAACGTTTCCCGCTGCAGGGTGGTTTGCGCCGTCAGGCAGGCGGGGGGGAGGGAATACGGCAGCGTACGGGCAGCCTGCGCATCCGGCAGCACGGTCGCACCGCCTTTGGCCCATCCGCATATGCCCGTTACTTCGGGATGGTCAGGTTCCCCGGCAATGTATATAGCGCGGCCCTTTTCCGATGCCTCCCGCACGATTTTGTGTATGCGCCGTACGAACGGGCATGTCGCGTCGATGACGCGTATGCCTTTTTCCGAACAGCCTTTCATGATTTCAGGACCGGCGCCGTGCGAACGGATGATCAGCGTGCTGCCGGATGGAAGTTTATCCCATTTGTCGGGCGGAATCGGGAGAACATTTTTTTCACTGAGATCTGCAACGACGGCGGGATTATGGATGATTTCGCCCAGCGTATATACAGGCCGGTCGGGGTTGGCCGCCGACAGCGCCGTCTCAACCGCGCGTTTGACCCCAAAGCAAAAGCCTGCGTGCCGCGCCACCCGAATTTGCATGTTAGCCTTCCACCTTTGCCTGGAGCACGCGGAACGCGTCGCTGATTTCATCCGTTACCACGTCTACCAGTTTGTTTTTCGGCGTTGTGGCGACGAGATCTCCCACCAGTATGGGTTCTCCTACCGCCATGACCAGCCGCATTTCCTCATAGGTGCGCCTCTGGAGATACATGGGTACGATGGGCGCGCCGGAGCGAATAGCGAGAAATGCGGCGCCTTTTTCCAGGTCGTCCATATCGTCCGTGATGGTGCGTTTGCCTTCGGGGAATATGCCGAATACCTTACCGTGGTCCAACAGGCGCATCGCGTTTTTCAGCGACGCCATATCCGATTGCTTGCGATTGACGGGGAACGCCAAAAATGAGCGGAAAAACAGATTTCCTATGGGGTTCTTAAACAGCTCGGATTTTGCCATAAAATGCACCAGCCGCGGGGATGCGACGGCGATGAGTACAGGATCCCACATGGATATATGGTTACATACGAAAATCGCCTTTCCCCGGATATACAGGTTTTCCTTCCCGATGATCATCGGACGGAAAAACAAAAGGAAAAACGGAATGAGGACGATTTTGAAGAATACGTAGAGCATGAGGCCTCCTCTGCCCGGACGCTGCGGCCGGACATCCAACAGGGAAATTACCTATTTCAGTATGCGTACCCCTGACCGGAGCGGATGACATCGAGCACGGCGTTTACGCTTTGTTCTATGCTCATGTCGGTCGTATCCAGCAGCATTGCGTCCTCAGCCTGCTTGAGCGGCGCGCAGGCTCGCGAGGAATCGGTATGATCCCTGGCGAGTATGCTCTGCTCCATTTCATCGAGGGTGGGAACGGCCTCCCCTTTTTGCCGCATTTCATCAATACGCCTTTGTGCCCGTACACGCGCGGAGGCGGTAACAAAAAATTTGTATTTCGCGTCCGGCATGACGACTGTGCCGATATCCCGCCCGTCCATCACGACGGAGTTCTCTTTGGCAAAGCGCTGCTGCAGCTCTACGAGCTTTTCCCGGACAGGCGGGTGTACGCCGATATCCGACGCGCCCTTGCTGTTTTCGGGCGTGCGCAGGCGGCTTGTCACATCCTCGCCGTTGAGCATCATGCGCTGTATGCCGTCCTTGTATACGACGCGCACATCCGCCCATGGAAGAAGCGCCGCGACAGTCTTCGCATCGCACGGGTCGGCGCCATTTTCAATGGCGAACAGCGACAGCGTACGATACATGGCGCCGGTATCGAGATAGGGAATGGAGAGCGCCTTGGATACCGCCTTGGCGATGGTGCTTTTTCCCGCGCCGGCGGGGCCGTCTATGGCGATGTGTATATGCTCCATGCGGGTTCCTCCAAAATCGTTTTTTGTGGTCTATGCTATTTACTTATGAGCATGCCTGCAAGCGTACCTGTGGACCATGCAATCTGCAGGTTGTATCCTCCCGTCTGCGCGTCGACATCCAGCACTTCGCCCGCGAAATACAGGCCGCGCACGAGTTTTGACTCGAGCGTGGACGGATGGACTTCCTTGGTGGATATGCCGCCACGCGTAACAATGGCTTCCTCCAGAGGGCGCGTTCCCGTAACGGCCAGCGGCAGCGCCTTGAGCGTACGTACCAGCGCCGCGCGATCCTGCCGCGTCAGTTCGCTCGCGCCAAGCTCCGCGTCAATTCCGGCGGCTGTGAGTACGACGGGCAACAGTTTGTGCGGCAACAGCCCAGCAAGGGCGTTGCGAAGCGCCTTTTGTCTGGCGGCGTCCAGATCCCTGAGAAGCCTGCGGTCCAATTGCTCCGCACTCAGACCGGATTTTAAATCGATTTCCAGCCGTGCATTCGCGGGTTGCTCCAGCAATGCGCTTGCTGAAAGTATGAGCGGACCGGTCACGCCGAAATGCGCGAACAGAAGTTCGCCCAATTCCTCATATACCCGCTTTTCGCCTTCAAATGCGCGAAGAGTTACATTTTTCAGCGTAAGGCCGGAGAGCTCCCTGGGCCAGTCTTCCGCCGTGGTCAGCGGTATGAGGGAAGGCCGGGGCTGCAGCACGGTGTGCCCAAGCTCGTCCGCAAAGCGGTACCCGTCCCCGGTCGAACCGGTGGAGGGATAGCTTAAGCCGCCGGTGCACAGCACCACGGCATCCGCCGGCAGAGTCTCGTCGGGCAGGGATACGCCGGTCACGCGGCCTTCCTTGGCCAATATGCGCTGTACCCGCGCGTGGAGGCGGATTTGTACGCCGCAGCGCTGGAGCCATGCCTGCAATGCCCGAAGCACGTCGCTGGATTTATCCGTTTCGGGGAATACGCGTCCGCCACGTTCAATTTTGACCGGCACGCCCAGTGAACGCATCAGTTCCTGAACGTCGGTTGAATCAAAGGCGTTCCATGCGCTGTACAGAAAACGCGGATTTCTTACAACGTTGGCGAAGAAGGCTTCCCTTCCGCCTGCGTTGGTAATATTGCAGCGTCCCTTGCCGGTGATATAGAGCTTTTTCCCGAGTTTTTCGTTCTGTTCCAGTAACGTTACCCGGTGCCCGTTTTGTGCGGCGGTGGCGGCGGCCTGCATGCCTGCCGGTCCACCTCCGATGACGATAACATTCATATGGAATCCTCAATCGAGGTGCGAGGTAT
>JAEWWD010000117.1 GCA_023396535.1 Bacillota bacterium | reverse complement strand
GTCTGCACCTCCTGCTTTTTGCGGGCATTCGAGGAAAGATACGCCAACAGAGGCAAGCCCGCCCCAAGCAGCAGCAGCGGAACGGTCGGCAGGCCGGGTATGAAACTGATCACCACCAGCATACCGCCTATGATGTATAGTACCTGCGGTTTTGCAAACAACTGGCCGATCACTTCCGAGCCAAACCCGCTTTCACTTGCGGAACGTGTCACAATAATGCCGGCCGATGTGGAAACCAGCAGCGCCGGGATCTGGCTGACCAGGCCGTTGCCCACCGTCGCGAGCGCGAAAACCTCGACAACCTGATCAAAGGGCATAACCTTACCGCCGACGCCGAGCAGGCCTATGATGATACCACCGACAAAATTGATAACCGTGATGATAATGCCTACAATCGCGTCGCCTTTTACGAATTTCGACGCGCCGTCCATTGCGCCGTAAAAATCCGCCTCACGCTGCACGGCCTCGCGCCTTTTTTTGGCTTCGGCTTCGGTAACGGCGCCTGTATTGAGATCCGCGTCTATCGCCATCTGTTTGCCGGGCATCGCGTCCAAAGTAAAGCGTGCCGCTACCTCAGCCACTCGCTCAGAACCCTTCGTGATAACAAGGAACTGGATAATGACAATTATAAGGAAGATTACTATGCCGACAACTAGGTTGCTGCCCACCACAAAATGGGCGAACGTACTGATCACGCTGCCAGCTTCCCCGTTATTGCCCAGTATCAGCCGGGTGGCCGATATGTTGAGCGAAAGCCGGAACAATGTCAATACCAACAGCATGGTGGGGAATGTGGAGAACTCCAGCGTTTCACGCACATACAGCGAAATCAGAAGGACCAGCAGCGACATGGATATATTGATAATGAGCAGCATATCCAGCACGCCGGGCGAAAGCGGGACGATTATAAGGAATACGATCGCCAGTATCAGCACCGCAACAAGAATATCCGTTATCTTCATCGTCTCACCTCCCCTTTTGCGGATGTTTCAGGCGGTATACGTAAGCAAGTATTTCAGCCACCGCCTGGTACATTTCCTCGGGCACTTCATCGCCAATTTCACAAAAATAGTATAAATGTCGCGCAACAGCCTTGTTTTCCACAATTTCGATTTTCAACTCCGCCGCCTTTTCGCGAATCTTCTTCGCAAGATAATCCTGACCCTTTGCCACAATGACGGGCGCATTGTTTTCGCCCTCTTTATAGGAAAGCGCAACGGCAAAATGCGTCGGGTTTGTAATGACTACATCCGCCTGCGATACAGCCTGCATCATGCGCATGCTGCTCATCTGCCGCTGCTTCTGACGAATTCTACCCTTTATTTTCGGGTCGCCCTCCGTCAGCTTGTATTCATCCAGCACTTCCTGCTTGGTCATCATCAAGTCTTTTTCATACTGGCGCCACTGTAGGAAATAATCGATGGGGCCAAGTATGGCGAGCGCTATGGCGAGCCTGAATCCGACAGCGAGCAAAATATCCCACCCCGCTTTCGCGGACGTGGTGATATCCATCTCCATGAGGGCCGGCACCTTCTGTACCTGTTCCATAAAGGCGTCATAGCCGATTTTCACGATGACGGTGAGCCGTATCAGGGATTTAAGCAGATCGATAATGGTCTTCTTGGAAAAAATCCGCTTGAACCCCTGTATCATGCTGATACGCGAAAACTGCGGCTGCATTGCTTTGCTCGAAAACAATACTCCCACCTGAAGGAAATTGAATATCAGACCTGCGGCAAACGCCACCCCCAGCACCGGAAGCATGATGATGATGAAACGGATAAATGTTTCATACAGCGCGGCGCGTATAGCCGTAGCGTCCATAACATCCGGCAAATCCCCCCCCGCGCCCAAATACCGGATCAGAACCCCGCGCAAGCCTGAAACAATCATACCGCCGGCAATCGCAAGCATACCAAACATCAAAAGCAACGAAAAAGCCGTTACCAGGTCGACGCTTTTGAATATCTGCCCCCGTTCACGCGCCTCGCGCCTCTTTTTCGGGGTAGCTTTTTCTGTACGTTCACCGCCCTGCTGCGGACTCATGCCGCCCCCGCCAATCCGCGCAGCATGTAGTCGATAGACTCAAACATGCTGCTGAATACATGATTGGAGAAGGATACGTATACGGGCAGTATGATGAACAGGGACACCAGCCCGAGCAGTATCTTCAGGGGAATACCCACGACGAATACGTTCATCTGCGGGGTCGTTCTGACTACGACGCCCATGGCCACCTCTCCAATGAGGCCGGAGGCTACCAGCGGCATTGCGATATTGAGCGCAAGTCCAAACGCCAGCACAAAAACCTCCAGCGCCGACCAGCCGATGGCCGGATTCAATGCCACATGTCCGGCCGGTATATACGAAAACGTACTGTTGATGATGTATATCAGCTGATGATGCCCGTCCACCGCAAAAAACACCATCATCAGTATCGTATACAGGAAATTGCCCGTTACGGGTACGCTGATGTTGCTTTGCACGTCGAATACATTTACCATGCCAAACCCCATCTGCATATCCATAACGTGCCCCGCAACCTGTACTGCGGCAAAAAACAGCGTCGTCACATACCCCAGCACCAGCCCGAACAACAGCTCCTTTAAACAGAGCACCGCATATTCGACCACATTTCGATAAGAAATAGCCGGGGTATTTACGGAAGAAGCCAGCAATATATAGGCAAGCAACAGGCTTAGCCCGATTTTGACCGTATTCGGGATATTCTTCCTTCCGAATACCGGCGAGGACACGATCAAAGCCGATACGCGCAGAAATATCAATACGAAGTATTCAAAATGGCTGGCAACCTCGTAAGCAACCTTCTCCATCGCTATTTAACCATTGTCGCTGCATATTCAAACATGCGGTATGTAAAATCGGACAGACCGGTCAGCATCCAGCCGCCGAATACCAGCAGGCCCAGAAATATCGCTATGATTTTCGGAACGAACGCAAGCGTTTGTTCATTGATCTGCGTGGTAGCCTGGAATATGGAAACAATCACGCCCACGATCATACCCAGCAGCAATGGCGGCGCGGCAACGAGCATGATGGTAGTAAGGGCGTCCTGAAATACTTTTATGATCTGTGTCTGATCCATAGCGCACCCCTCCGTTTCATTAGTCAGGACCCCGCCGCTTTATCCAAAGCTGGTAAGCAGTGTTTTCACGGTAAGCGTCCATCCGTCCACCACCACGAACAGAAGCAGCTTGAACGGCAGGGATATGACGACCGGCGGCAGCATCATCATGCCCATGGCCATCAGCGTACTCGCTACAACCATGTCGATGACGATAAACGGAATATAGATGAAGAAGCCAATCTGGAAGCCATGCTTGATTTCACTCGTAATAAACGCCGGTATCAGCGTGGTGTTCGGAATCTTCTCAAGCGAATCGACCGCTTCTCCGTCACCCGCGGCGGACATAAAGAATTTCAGATCGGATTTATACGTCTGCTTGAACATGAACTCCCTGAGGGGGTCCATGGCGCGGTCCACCGCTTCTTCCTGTGTGATGGTTCCGTCGACATACGGCTGATACGCGTTGGTTTTAACATCATCGACGATGGGGGACATCACAAACAGCGTCAGGAACAGCGCTAGCCCTATCAGTACCTGATTAGGCGGCATCTGCTGCAGGCCCAGCCCATTGCGCACCAATGAAAGTACGATGATGATGCGCGTGAAGCCCGTGAGCATGATCAATATGGACGGCAGCAGTGTCAGCACCGTCAATAACAGCAATATGTCGAGGGACTCGGAGCGGTCCCCGAGCAAACCGCCGAACGGACCGTTGCCGGACGCGGTATCGTCCGCGGAATCCTTAGCGAGCACCGAGCAGCCGCAAGCCAGAATGGCCACCAGCGCGACCAGCACTAGCAAGGCAATGCGCGCCGCTTTGCTGATCTTCCGGTGACCACTCGAATTTTCATTCCGGCTGCCCGCCATTCCCTGCTGAGCCGCCGCAGTATCGCGCGATACTATTTTCATCGCATACCTGCCATCCTTTGGTTCTGCTGAAATCCCCGCTTGTGCGCGGCGTTCACCACGTTTATTCGGGCGGCCCGTCCGTCCCATCCTGCCGTTTCGCCTTTGTTAGCCAATCCCTGAACGTGGGGAAAGCCTGCCTATCCTGCTCCGCCTGCACAATGGGCGTCAATTCCCCTTCTTCGACAGTGCCCAGCAACTGCATGGACTGTGCCGTGACGCCCACCACAAAATAGCGGCTGCCAGCCTGTACAAGCAGCAAATGCTTATCGCGTCCTAAAGGCAAGCGTTCCTTCACCTGCATGTACTTGCCCTTCATGAAGCCGGCGCTTTTGACGGAAAGAAATTTCGTAGAAAAATAGGCGCCCGCGATGATAAGAAGGAATACGACGACCAGTACAACCGTTGAACCAACTGAATCCTCCAGCATGCGTATCCCCTCCTTTTACTCAGACTTCCAGATTACCCCAATGGGGCCAGTATAACAAAGTGCCACAGGGGGCGTCCCATGCGGCACATCGGCTGTTATTCGGCTAAACCTGCATCCTCATCACTTCGTTGTAAGCGTCTATCACTTTGTTGCGGATTTGGATCGCGAGGTTCTAGGAAAGTTCGGCCTTCTTGGCCTGCGTCGTCGCGGTGTGGATATCGGTGATATCGCCCGACAGAAGGTTGAGCGTGTTTTCGTCGTTCACAGCTTCCGTTTGCCGCGCCTCCTGCAGAGCGTTGCTTAGAATATCCGTAAAACTTGCGGCGCCTGACTTGGTCTGCGTTTCCGGAACAACGCCCGATGCCGGCATCGCCTGCAAGATCGATTGTATTTGCATTACTCATCCCTCATTCCGTATCGACGGCAGGTATTATCTGCCGATTTCCAAGGCCTTGAGCGCCATGTTCTTGGTCGCGTTCAGGGCTGTGACGTTTGCTTCATACGCGCGCGTAGCCGCCATCATGTCAACAAGCTCTGTAACCTCGTCCACGTTAGGATACTGTACATAACCGTCTGCATCGGCGTCGGGATGATCCGGATCATATTCGCTTTTAAAATCCGACATATCCGTCGCGATGGCTGAAACAACTACGCCGCCGCCCGCGGAAGCGCCCGTCGCGCCGTCGAGATAGGATTGAAAAGAGGTTCCGCCCCGCTCCGCAAATACCGCCACGCGCCGCCTGTAGGGATCTCCGGTTGCGGTACGGGTAGTGCTTGCGTTTGCGATGTTTTGGCTGATGACATCCATACGCAGCCGCTGCGCCGTAAGCGCGGAACCGCTGATATCAATGGAATTCAGAAATGCCACCGCGTTCACTTCCCTTCGTTGATCGCCATGCTCAGGCGGGTAAACTCGCTGTTAATTTGTTCCGTCAGCGTGTAGTAGTAAATCGTGTTTCTTGCAAGCTCAACGTTTTCTGCTTCAATATCGACATTGTTGCCGTCCATTCGCATGGTACTGTTATTTTTCTGTATAACAACGGGCGATACGTCTTCCGCCGCCATATCGTCGCTGAAAGAAATATGCTTGTCCCTTGTCTTTTTGGTTTGGAAACTCTGATCCGAATTTTCCAGAGCCGATTTGAACAGCGTTTCAAATTGAACGCCGGAACTTTTATAATTCGGCGTTTCAGCGTTTGCAATATTGTTTGAGATCACATCGTTGCGCAGCCACGCCGCATCAAGGCCTTTCTGCAGCAGATCGACGCCGCCAAACATCTTGTTCATACTTCCCACCTCCCGGGATTACACCGCGTTATAAGCCTCATAGCGGGATAGCACCTTGGAAACATATCCGCGAACGCGCTCACTGATTTTTGCGTATTCCGCCGCGTTGTCCGGATCCGAAATATTCAAACCGGAAATGCGACCCGGCCCGGTATTGTACGCGGCAAGCGCCAGCCGTAAATCGCCGAAGCGCTGAACCAGATCGGACAGATATTTGGTCCCAGCCTCTATGTTCTGCCGCGGATCGAAAGCGTCCGTTACGCCAAGAGAATTGGCCGTTGACGGCATCAACTGCATCAATCCTTGCGCTCCCGCGCTGGACTGGGCATCCGGCCGAAAATCGGATTCCGTTTGTATGACGGCGCGCACAAGGTCAGGATCCAAACCGTTTGCACTGGCCGCTTGCCGTATCCATCCGTCATACGACGTACCCGCCTCCACATCAACGGGAACGGATTGCGCAGCCGACGCTTTGGATAAAAACCCGGAAAACTGCGGTGCAGTCAGCCCGGCCCTGGCGGCAAATTCATCCATTCTGGACTGTACCTCGCTCAGTTTGGACAAATATATTTCCGTAACCGTATTCATGCAGCAATACCTTCTTATACATATTTAGTATAACACAGAGAAAAGCGAATATACAACAACTTACGCTAAATTTCGCGCGTCACGGGCTTCAGATATGTATATGGAACGATGGTTTTTGTATGTATATTTACGGACAATATTCGGCCCATATTCATACATTCTTGCATATCTCAAGGGGGCAGCATCCACCACCAAACGCTGCATCGCGACGGTTCATCTGCCGCCGCCCCGTCCAGTCCCGCATGCGTTTTCAGATCACCCCCGATAAATAAGCGTCCTTGCCGGATAGAATCCTACTATTCCGACCTTAATACTTACTATATCGTCATTTTTCGCGCACAAATAAGTAGCCTTATGAAATGATCTGTCAAAAGCTTGGAAAATAAGAACTGTTTTGAGTTGATATGATTATGTTGCCGTACCCGGCCGCCGCATTATAATTAATAGAAGAGATCGACCAGCAATCCCCGGATGTCGTCCACCAGATTCAGGAGCTTGATGGAATCGGATTCCTCCTGCAATATTTCAGCCGCCAGTTCATCCAGGTGTTTATTGACCTTGCGGATGGTTGCGAATACCTTATGCCTGCCCCGCGCGTCAAACTGGCTTGTCTTGCAGAAGGCGTATGCATTGCTCACCGTTTCATTCAAGAGTTCCGTAATGAGCGCCCTGTATTTCTGGAATTCCGCTATATCGGCTTTACCGGAAACCAATCTTCCCTGCTGATGAATTCTATCGGTAAGATCGCGGATGTACTTTTCATATTCCGCAGTACCGGTATCATGCTGGCGGCGTTGGAATTCCTGCTCGAATCCACCCGCATTGCGCTTATCATCCACAATACCCAGCCGTTGCGAGCCGGCCGGAATCTGCTGTATATCCTTAATTCTCAAACCTGCACCTCTAAAAAAGCGATCGTTTGGAACATATATTTGCGTAACGGGTTATCCCGTCGATCATCATTTTTTTGTATCAAAATATATTCCCTGCGATGCGTCAAACGGGTTCGCATATGCCCCAAGCTGTTTCGCGGACTGCGCAAGCGATTTGAGATCGGCCTTATAAACCGTCATTCTTTGGCCTGCTTTTTCAAAGCATTGCCGGTCTATGGCCAGTATGCTTGCGGCGATATTCCGTATCTCATCGTTCCTGTTTCCGTTTTTTCCCTCTTTACCATATGTTGTCCTGAAAGTGGTGTCCAGATTATCAATGCGGCGCATGATACGTTCCCTTTTTCTAAGCGCCTGCAGAAGTTCATCCGGACGATCCTGCGTGATGCTTTCCATCTGGGATTGCGCAATGCGAAGCATCTCACCAAGCAGGTTCAGCTTTTCATTTTTATATTTATCCAGAAAGAACGCGGAATCGGCAGCCATACTTATTCTCCAATCTGGGCAACGGATCCGACGCCGCTTTTCGCAAGCTGCAGCCATGCATCCTTTAGTTCGTTGAGCAATTGTATAACGCCGCCAACGCGTTCGGTATCCTTGGCAGCGTTTGCCGATGAAATCTCTCTGATCATAAATTCATAGAGCATCATCAGTTCTTTCGCGATAGGAAAACGCAGATCCAGGCTGTTCATCAGTTCCATGATGATACGCTGCGCTTTTTGCAAGGCATTGTTCACCTGCTCGTATTCCTTTTCTTCAATCGCGATTGAAGCGATCTTGAGCTGCTTGATACCACCGTCGTAAAGCATCACAACAAGTTCAAGCGGGTTTGCCGTAAGCACGCCCTGTTGCTTGTAAGTGCGAAATGCGTTGTTCATTGCGTACATGTTTTATCCTCCGACCATCATTACGGTGTTTCTATGCTTTTTTCTCAAAGAGTCTCAGCTTCCCAGCAGGGAACCGAGCCAGCTTGACTGGCTGTTCAACTTGGACATCGCGCTTTCCATGGCTGAAAACTTACTCCAGTATTTCTCTTCGTTGCTCGAAAGCCAATCTTCCAGATCATCCAGCCTGTCATTCGCTTCAGACAACGCTTTTGCGTTGCTTGCAAGAGTGTTATCAACGCTGTTCGACACATAACTGTTCAACGCGTTGGATAACCTCGTCACCAAACCGGATTCAGCGGTTCTTGTGCTCGAATCTGTCGCGGCACTTACGTTTGTAAATATTTTGGCCACTTCGTCCGGGTTACTGTTGATGGCTTTACGCAACTTATCCTCATCGATGACGATCTTCCCGGTTGTCGCGTAGGAACCGGTTTTAAGTCCGATGGTTGATGCGCTTTTGCCGGTATCCGCCACTGTCTGGTAAAAGGCGCTCCGCATAGTCTGCAATAGGCTTCGTATGCCGCTATCGTTGCGCAGCAGTCCGCTTTTTGACTTTTCATCCCATTTCTCTTGCTGGGATTCGCTCAAATCCTCACGCTCGGTATCGGTGAGCGGTTCGTAATCGGAATAGACTTCCTCGTCCAGCTTGGATTGCAGATCCTCGATCAACGTATTATACGCATCAATGAACGCCACGATCTTGTTGTATACGGCATCCGTATCCCGTGCAACCGAAAAATTGATTGCAGATGATTGGCTTTTGAGCGAATACGTGATTCCGTCTATTGTAAACGAGTTTGAGGATTGCTCCACATCCACGCCCTCGATCTGCAGCTTGGCGTTTTTGCCGGTATAGGCGCCTTCGGCAATTTTGAATGCAGCGGCGTCCGCCGTCTGTGCAAACGCGCTGCCGCTGATGTTTTCGATTTCAACGGTATTGTCTGTTCCCGTCGTCTTGCCCGAAATGGTGAATGCCTTTTTCAGGCTGCTGTAGCTCATGGTTACGGCGGCGTTGGAATTGGAATTGACGGTATTCATCATGGAGTACACGGTGGTATCCGAACTGAACGTGAACTCTTCCCCATTGATAGAAAAGGAAATATTGCCGCTCTCATCGAATATACCCTCGCCAAACGCCTCGAGAAGAGTCGAATTGGGCGTCCCGCTGATTTCCATTTCCGTGCCGCTTGCCTTGGCAGCTTCTGCAAGCTGCGTAATTTTATTGATTATCATAGCGCCTTCCGTCGCCGTGCTGCCCGCCGTAATGCTTACGGCGCTGGTGCTCGTTTCCATATTGACGGAGTACGCCTTGTAAGCCGACGCGGAGTACATATTGCTCGCAGAATTCAATACGCTCATATACTGCGTACGAAAATTCTTGATCGCCGTATTGACGGCCCGGTGCGCATCCCCCGTCCATTCCAGTTTTTTCGTCAGCCTGAACTGCTTGTCCACCTTAAACTGATCTACCTCTAACAGGCTCTTGACGATGGAATCCGTATCCAACCCGGAAGACATGCCGGTCAGCCTGAGTGTGGTGCCGTTGATGGATGACATGGATTTACGCTCCTTCCCGCGTTTATGTACCGCTGCTTATCTGTTCATTCACTAACTTCGGATTTCAAGTTCAATTCTTTAGCCTTGATTTTCATGCCGTTATGCATGTGCATAGTAGACAATATCCTTGAGTCTTTCGCTGTATATATCTGTAATCGGCGTATAGCTTGTCAGGCGTCTGCCCGCCTGCGCGATCGTAACGCCGCGTGAGGCATCATATCGGCCGTCCTCGGAAGGGCAGACCACCTGCACATGCCCATGCGCGCCGGTCTCATTTTTCCATGCCGTTACGACGGGCATTCCCCGGTTTGCATATTGCTGCGCCTCCTCCGCACTCACCCGCACCCAACCGTATTCGGAGCCCTTTTGGGACAGCCAATCGTAGATGCCGTTTGCATTAAGCTCGCGCGCGCCGCTTACGTCAGGATACGTACGGGCCTCCAGCGTTTTAGGATCAACATAATGCGGAATTTCCGCGTTCATAGCCCTGGTCACGTCCCACAGGAATATGTTGCAGTATGTATCGTTATCGCCGTTCTTATTTACCATATACCGCGGGTTACGCTCCACATTGAACTGGTCGATCACATTCCTGTACAGCGCCGCGCTGCGCGCGCCGGGGTTGCTTATTATGGATGGCGTGACAGCCTTGGAAGCGTCATATGGCGTAACAGACTCAGAAGCGCTGCTAAAAAACAATGCGTTATTTGCCCGTGTCAGCACATCACGGCTGAAATCACTTGTCAGCATGCCATACCGCAGGGATTCAAGCTGTGTACCCGACATCCCCGAAAGAGCGGCGGACAGGCTTGACATGGCAGCGCCCATAGCCGTGCCTGACGTACCGGTACTCATCATCATACAGAACGTCATGAGCGCGCTTTTGAGATCATCCTCCGTATCGAGAGAACCAAAAAGGGAGGCCATTTCCGTATGCATTGGCATGGAGTATACTCCTGCCGAATCCGTTTCATTCAAACTATCCGCCGATAGCTGCGCCGTCAGCAGCGACGCGAACGCCGCCGAACCGTTTTTCGTGGCGGCCGAAACGCTATTTGCGCCCGTCAAAGGCGACAATGGATCCAGCGAAATCGTCATCTGCGTCTTCCCTTTCGAATATCCTCCAATGTATAGCGGCCCGCGCCCTGCCGATCCATCCTTGCGATGAATACGAGCACCTGCGCGATGACCTGATACAACTCCTCGGGTATTTCGTCACCTATGCTGAGCTTGCTGAGAACCCCCGCGAGCGATTGATCCTCCACAACCGGAATATTTTTGTCTGCTGCAGTTTCCAGCATCTTCTCGGCAACATAGCCTTCTCCCAAGCCCACAATGCAGGGCGCTATGTCCTTCCCCACGTCGTACTTCAAAGCCGCAGCCTGCAGTTTATCCTTCTTTTCCATGCCGCTCACACCATGTACTCGACGGAACCGGAGCGACGCTTTTTTACGGATGAAAGAAGCTTTTCCTCGGCGTTGAGCGGCGTGGTGGGTTCTGACAATCCACAAACCCTGTACTCCGTCAGCGAATACCGCAAATCCGACAACGCCTTTTTCAGGTCGACCGACTCTTCGCGAAATGTGGGTATTATCGCAGCGTTTTCAACACTGAACGCAAGGGAGATGGCACGGCTCTCCACCCGCAGCAGGGCTTCCACTCTGCCAAGAGATTCGGTTGAAATGCCCAGCACGATGGACGTATTCTCCGGGTCGATTTTCCCGCCCTTCCGGTTACGCTTATAGACATACAGCTCGGCCGTTTCATACCCCTTCAAGTGTACAGGAATCTGGAGGCAAAGGAATCTTGAAATATCCTCTGTCAACTGCATCTGCGCCCGTGCGTCGTTCAGCCGTACCGTTATGTTCTGCTTATCACTTGTATCGGTATGTTTGACTATTTCCTGAAGCAGTGCGAGTTGATTCTTTACGTTGGCAACCGCGGCTTTGACGGCTTGTCCGTCCAGTCCGTCGTCCGCATGGAGAAACAGAGACAACATTTTCTCCCTCAATGCACCGGCAGGAAGGCGGCTCTCCGACCGGACCGCCTTCTCGCCCGCCAGTTTCATATCTTCGGAAATTTCTGGTTTAATGCCACCGGCACCGCTTTCCTGGCCCGCAACGCCGCGCTGCCGGTTGGAATGGGAGAACTTCTCGCCGCTTATTTCCGCCGCACGATTGTTTGCTCTGACGTCTCCAAGCTCGTCATTGGCTTTTCCCGTGGTCTTCGCCGGCAATTTCTGCCGAAGCGGAGCGCCTTCCCCACCCGCTTCTCTTATAAGGGTCTTCCCGCTGTCCCCCAACCGTGCGGATCGAAGCACGTCCGAATCTGCGCCATGCGGCCGCACCGAAGCGCCTTCCTGTAGCCAATTCTCAGAATAGACAGACAATTCACTCGATTGAATGGAATTCGTCTCCCGAAACGTTCGTTCGCCGCTGACTGCCGACGGCGGTTGCTCGCCAGCTTGCGCATCACTCTGCAGGATAGATTGCGCCGCTTCGGCAATCGCTTTTCCCGCTGTATTCCCCTGCGCAAACTGATGCAGAGCCCGTAAGCTTTCCTCTGTAACTTCTATGCCATTTGACGCGAAAAAGCCTGCCGTTTGGGCGTCGACGCCGTATTCCCGCATGGCCTGTTGAGCGTCCGCG
The DNA here is from genome assembly GCA_023396535.1 of Bacillota bacterium. Classification (GTDB taxonomy): domain Bacteria; phylum Bacillota; class Clostridia; order Christensenellales; family CAG-138; genus JAEWWD01. Next base: position 2,989 of record JAEWWD010000117.1, on the reverse strand, counting down.
AGAGTCTGCGCAGCGAATCTGCCCTCTTTTCTCATAAATGCGGCGATCAGTTTAGCCATATCCTGCCCCGCCGTACTCTCAGTAAAAGCGCCCTCCTCAGCAAAAGCAGCCATACTTTGTATGCCTGGCTCAACGAATACCAGCCTCAACACCAGCTTTTCAGGCGAACTGTCTACGACCAAAAGCTCAGCGTTGTCATTGGGGAACAACATAGCTTCAGATGCAAGACTCGCCTGAAATACGCGGCCATCCTCCACCTTTAACATAACGTTCCCGTTATCCTGTGAAAGTACGGCGGCGCGTATCACATCCCCGGTCTGCGGATAAGACGGGATCTGTTCCTGCTGCATGGAGGGCAAGCCCTGTTGAAGAAAAGCTTCTATTCGCATCAGGTTCACTTCCATTATTTACTCCATTGTCATTAAATTGAAAGGTCGATATGGTGAATGGTTCCGGAGGCACCGTTCTCCCTCAGAAATATTGAGCTTGTGCGCATCATGCCGTCACTTGTGCGACCGTCTGCAAACTTACTGCGTTGCTGCTTCCGCAGGCAGACCGCGCCTACTCCCGCGAAATTTCGCGAACGTTTCCTCCGTAACAAGATTCCTTCTGTTGTGAGGTCCAATATCTGGCCAGTCATATATTTCCTGCATTTGCCATCCCGATAACCCTTTTATCGTTATTTCAAGAAAAACATTAACCCTTTTTGCAGGAATTCCGATATAGTAATTGATATCTATATAGCAAGCCAAAAGGTTTGTTCTTTTTTACATGTACTCTTTGCGGATACACGCCGCAATGATATAGCCCAATCCGGATACGTGCAGCTTTCCCAAGGGGAGGTATCTGCCGTAACGGATTGATAATCAGAACGCTGGGAGGTTCCATATGAAGAGAATACTCGTGGTAGATGACGCCGCTTTCATGCGGATATCCATCAAAAACATTCTAACCAAGAGCGGCTATGAGATCTGCGGAGAAGCCGAAAACGGCGAAGTAGCTGTTGCAAAATATCAGGAACTCAACCCGGATATTGTGACGATGGATATCACAATGCCGGAAATGGATGGATTGACAGGCCTGCGAAACATTTTGGCAACAGATCCTAAAGCAAACGTTATCATGGTATCCGCCATGGGACAGGAAACCATGGTGCGCGAAGCCATTATTGCCGGAGCCAAGGGATTTATAGTAAAGCCGTTTAAGGAAGACGTGATATTGGGCGCCATTAGAAATATAAAATAGCGACCTATTCCATTTTGTTGTAAAGGAGGGTCCGCGTGGAACCGGACGTTTCCTTAATTGAAGTATTTCTTTTTGTGCTGTTCCCGCTCGAACAGCTTGAGAAGCTTGCGCTTGCCATAGACAAACGCTTTTTGCAGGAGCTAACTGTCATGTTACGCATTTTTCATTTACTTATCGATAACCCGCATAAAGACGAGTATTTCGCGCGCATGCGCGCAAGCTTAAGGGAGAACGCACATGCGATATGTTCCCACTAATTGTCTGCGCGTTGGGCAGGTATTGGCGCACAATCTCATATTGGATTCAAAGCGGCTGATGCTTCGCAAAGGAATACCCCTTACAGATGGTCATATTCAAAAAATAAGACAGTTGGGTTTCCAGGGAGTCTATATCGACGACAATTTATCTGCCGATATCCAGATCGCCAACCTGATCAGCGATGAGCTCAAGCAGAAGATCAACCGCGAGGTTCGCTCCATGTTTGTAGACGCTGAAATCAGCCTTGGACGCAGAGCCTTCAACAACATGGACAGGCTAAAAGATGTTGTGGGAAACATCGTGGATGAGATCATGCACGACAAGGACGCCATGGTAAACATCGTGGATATCCGCGCGTACGATGATTATACGTTCAGCCACAGCATCAATGTGGCCTTATTGTCCTGCATTTTGGGAACAGTGCTCGGCCTCGATAAAATTTCTCTCAATGAGCTGACGATGGGCGCCCTTCTGCACGATATCGGCAAGGTATTCATTGATAAGAGGATCATTAATAAACCGTCGAAACTGACCCCTGAAGAACTGGAACAGGCCCGTCGGCACAGTATATTGGGCTATAATTATCTGAGTGCAAGCAGAAGTATACCCGAAACGGTCAAGGTCGTGGCCCGAACGCATCACGAACAGTTCTGCGGCCAGGGATATCCTGCCGGGCTCTCCGGCAAGCAGATACATCTGTACAGCAGAGTAGTCAGCATTGCGGATGTGTACGACGCCTTGGTTTCGGACAGGCCGTACCGGCGCGCCATGCTCCCTTCCGACGCCATGGAATATATCATGAGCGGTTACAATACCATGTTTGATCCGGATATCGTTGCCGCGTTTACAAGACGCATCGCGCCCTACCCCCTCGGCACCTGCGTTAAGCTCAGCAACGGCGAGATCGGGATTGTTGTATATAATTATGAATTCGCATGCCTTCGCCCGAAGATACGTATTATCAGGGACAAGAAGCCCATAGATGAATACATCGATCTGGCCAAAGACTATTCAACGCTTAACGTTACCATTACGGAGATCGCCGATATATAATATCGCCTGGCAAGGGCCACCCGGTATATTTTGCCGGATGGCCCTTTGTGATATATCTGCAACATGATAGGTACCAGAACGGCGTCCGGACGAAAAAAAGCGCCTGCGGAACTCAGTGATAAGTAAAAAGCGGCTTTTCGCCGCTTTTTGATTAGTCCAAGGATTGTTTTTTCTTCGTACGAGCAGTTTACTGGAGAAGCTGCAGCACGCCCTGCGGAGCGGAATTGGCCTGCGCCAACATTGCGGTAGCCGCCTGTACCAGAATATTGTTCTTGGTGTAGGTGGTCATTTCTTTCGCCATGTCCAGGTCGCGGATGCGGCTTTCGGCGGCACTGAGGTTCTCGGAAGAGGTGTCGAGGTTGTTGATCTTGTGCTGCAGACGGTTCTGATAAGCACCGAGCTTGGAACGCTGCGTGGAAACGGTGTTGATCGC
>JAEWWD010000308.1 GCA_023396535.1 Bacillota bacterium | reverse complement strand
TTCCTGCATAGGTCGCTGTGCAAGAGTAGGTATGGCGATGGAGACAGGCAAGCGCCGCTCAAACTCGGCAATCAACTTTCGGTCTGTGCTGTCGCAGGTGATGATGACCATAGGCTCCCCGGTTCGGGCCTCTTCCGGCAGGCCCTTGGCAGGGTCCAGCTTATCGCAAATCAAACTGCGCAGACGGACGGATAGTAGATGGGCGTTATCGATGAGGAGTACGCCGGGGCCGGACTGAAAAAGGCCCGGTTTCTTCCCTGTTCCGAAAAAAGTGCGTAAGGCACGGGGCTCATCGCCCTGATAGTCCCGGCAATTAAAGACTACGATGGACGTGTCATCCGGTAGCACATCGCTTTCCACCGCAAAACGATGGATGACTTGTGAAAGGAAGCTTCTTCCTGTGCCGCTCTCGCCTGCAATGAGAATGTCCAGGCTGCGTTGAGGATATAGGACGGCGGCCTTGGCAAGCTTCACCGCCCGCCGCAGACTTCCGTTCCACCCTATTAGGTTTTTGAAAGCAGCGGATTCTGCGCTTTCCTGCCAAGCGTAATAGAGGACAGGGCGGCCTTGCCGCTTTCCTATTACACCTCCGGCCACAAACTCATTGAGTATACTACTCACATTGGTGCGCTGAATGCCCAATGCATCGGCAATGTATTGGGTAGAAACGCCTTTGCCTCCGGAGTTGGTGGAGTGGGATTGAATTAGTTCGAGAATTTGCTCTCTGTTGGTTTTCATAATAGAACACCTCCAAAGAGAGTATACACTAGCTCGATGTGCTTACCATACACTGTTTTTTTCTAGTGGTCAAAGCGGGAAACGTATACTCCGGGCTCCTTAAACCATACAGTATATTGCCTTTTTCGTGATACGAAAGACGGTTTTTTGTGCGTGATATACAATTATCCAGGTGCACAGTGAATGTTTCGCTCTCTTATATATTCTGAGGTTTGTTTCTCGCGCTAGTGTATAGGGTCTGTATAAATTTTTATGAATCTGCATTAGAACGCCAAAGGCCGATTTGACGAAATCCCTTGCTGCCGTCTTGGATGTTTCCCCGCATGCGCTGGATATCCCTGAAATCGACAGCCGGACAAGTCTAAAGGCCGAACCTACGATGAAATGGTTAAGATGCTTACCGCTTGGCTTGAGCAGGCTGCAAAACTGGGGGCCGGAGAAATCAGCAAAGAGGAATACGATAAATGGCGCTGCAAATACCCTGCGTTTGATACCACACAAAAATGGGTAAAGCTCCCTTCTCAGAAATTGAGCGACGCTCTAGTAGAGGAATTGGACAAATAAAAAACGGCTCTGCTGACTTCTTACAGAAAATCAGCAGAGCCGTTTGGATCATATAGGATTGGATCGGATAGCGGATGAAACGCAGTTTACTTGTAAACTCATCACGATGGGAAATAAAACAAAGCAAACCGGGTTCCTATTCTGCTATCAAACTGCTATCAATCCAATGGGTGTCGCTTCGAAAACCGCCATTTTACGGGCTCTACAGGCGGAATTGGGCACGAATTCGTTACTCCCACTCAATCGTTCCCGGCGGCTTGGACGTAATATCGTACACCACCCGGTTCACGTGCGGCACTTCGCCGATGATCCTCTCGGAAATCCTCCTGAGCACCGGGTATGGGATCTGCGCGAACTCCACCGTCATGGCGTCGGTGGATGTCACCGCGCGCACGCCTATGGCGTAATCGTACGTCCTGCCGTCCCCCATCACGCCCACGCTGCGCATGCCGGTAAACACGGTGAAATACTGCCATATCTCCTCGGCCAGGCCGGCGTTTTTGATCTCCTCGCGGAATATCCAGTCGCTCTGGCGCAGTATGTCGAGCTTCCACTCTGTAATATCGCCGAGTATGCGGATGGCCAGCCCCGGCCCGGGGAATGGCTGCCGCCACACGAGGTCGTGCGGAATTTCAAGGCTCTCGCCCAATCGCCGCACTTCGTCCTTGAAAAGCATGCGCAGCGGCTCCACCAATCCCTTGAAGCCGATGTCGTCGGGCAGGCCACCCACGTTGTGGTGGCTTTTGATTGTCGCCGCGCTGTCTGTGCCGCTCTCGATGACGTCCGGATAAATCGTGCCCTGCAGCAGGTAGTCCGCGCCGCCCAGCTTTTTCGCCTCTTCTTCAAATACGCGGATAAATTCCGCGCCTATGATCTTGCGCTTCTGCTCCGGCTCGGTCACGCCCGCGAGCTTGCTTAAAAACCGCTCGCTTGCGTCCACGGGGATGACGTTGAGCCCCAGCTTGTCCCGATAAAAACCTATGACCTCTTCAGCCTCATGCAAACGCAGCAGGCCGTGGTCCACGAATATGCAGGTCAGCCGGTCGCCGATGGCCTTATGCACCAGCACGCTGGCGACGGAGCTGTCCACCCCGCCCGAAAGCGCGCCCAGCACCCGGCCGTCCCCCACCTGCCTGCGCACCTGCTCGATCAGCGTATCCGCGAGGTTTTCCGGCTTATAATCGCAGTCCAGCCTGCAGATGTTCTTCAAAAAGTTCTTTATGATGAGCGCGCCCTGCGGCGTATGGTTGACCTCCGCGTGGAACTGGATGCCGTAGAGCCTGCGCTCGTCGTCCGCGAACGCGGCCACGGGGCAGTTCTCCGTCCGCGCGATGGACTTGAATCCTTTCGGCGCTTCTATCACCGCATCGTTGTGGTTCATCCACACGATGTTCTGTGTCACGCCCGCAAACAGCGGGTGGTCGTCGAACTCTATCTGCGTGCGGCCGTATTCGCGCACGGCCGCGCGGTCGATATTTCCGCCGAACACCTTCGCGAGGTACTGCATGCCGTAGCAGATGCCGAGAACCGGCACATTCAGCGCGAACACTTCCTCCAGGCACTCCTTCGCGCCCGGTGCGTATACGCTGTCCGGCCCGCCGGTGAGTATCACGCCGGAAAGTACTTCGCCGCGTATGGCGTCGAGGCCCGATTTGTGACTTAAGAGCTCGGAGTACACGCCCGCCTCGCGCACGCGCCGCGCAATGAGCTGGTTGTACTGCCCGCCAAAGTCCAATACCACGATGCGTTCCTTCATATATCTTCCCTTTCGGTAAAATGATTACATGTTGATGGAATACGATGGGGACGCCGTCCCCATACCCTGCCCAAAAAATTCGGATCATCCGAGGCGGGAGACGCCTCGGATGCTAGGCCTGCGGGCCGTCGCCTTGGGAATTCCCAACGCAAAGCGGCTGTGCCGCTTCGGGGGATGCATGACGCAAAATACGCCGTCCCCGGAACATACTCCATACTACCGCATAACCGACTTTGTGGCAATATGGTACAAGGCTGCGCGCGGGGCAAAATACGGAGCGCGCCTGTGTTTAATCCGGTGCAGTGCGGTTATTTTAATAATAGAGTTGGTTGTACAGCCCGCGCAAATGCATCCAACCTTGAAATACCGGAAAGTCTACAGGAAAGCGGTGAGTCCCATGTGCAGTCCACCGGATGATATCCAGCCTTAACGAACAAGGAAAGTCTGCAGGAAAGCCGTGAGTCCCATGTGCAGTTCCCGGACAATCCTCCAGCCTTAACGAATAAGGAAAGTCTATTGGAAAGCGGTGAGTCCCATGGTACAGTTTACCGGGCGGTTCTTCAACCTCAACGAATAGGAAAGTTTGCAGGAAAGCGGTGAGTCCCATGTGCGAGGAATTTGCTCCCTCCTCCCTCCTGAACGAGGTGAAGCGCATAAGCGTACAGGCGCAGACGATATTCCAGAACGCCGCTTCGCGCGCACAGGAAAAGCGGGCGGCAAAGCTGCTGGATCGGCTGGTAAAAATGGAATCCTCGCTGCAGACGCAATGCGACAGGCTGAGTAAGAAGGCGGGAGACAAGCAGTATCCCCTTACCAATCAGGAGCAGGCTGAACTCGATAAAATACTCGAACAAATTTCCCCGGAAGGGTTGCTCGCGGGCGCGTCCCCGAACGCATGCCTGCGCGACGTGTATGGTTTTGCGGAAAAATACCACCGCGATATGACGACGCTGCTCTATCGCATCACCCG
>JAEWWD010000295.1 GCA_023396535.1 Bacillota bacterium | reverse complement strand
ATCCTATACAGCTCAAGTTCGAACAATGCCATAATTGGCCCGCGGATATTTGAAGGAAGCAAGTCTGCAAGCTCCTGAGCTGCATTTTTACGGCCGTCAATACGATAGAGTGGGCATTATCTATATGGCAATGCCCAAGATTCCCATGCCGCATCCCGACATTTTGTTTTTCTGCCTGTTTACATTGCGGCTTATGACCAACAAAAAGCTCAGCCGTTCTGCCGTGGCACATATGCAAGATAGACTTTCTGTCGGTGCGGAATGGGAAAAAGTTTTTACCCAGGACGAACAACGTCCCTTTGATCAACTCATGGAAGTATGCGAGTATTCTTTTCTTACAAAGCGCGTCCTTCGTTCTCAGATACTCTTTCGGGGGGAAAACAAGTATAGCTTCATACTGGGCTTTTCAGGATTTGGTTTCTGGCAGAACAAAAAGCCCTTTGACCATTGCGTTCAAGGCGCGGTTTATGGATTACTGGAAAAGCTATATACACTCAAAAAGAATGACCCGGAAGAACTCGCTTTGCTCTGGCGTGCAGCTGAAGCGCTTAGCCGCGTGCAGTTTACCGTCGCCTACAAGGGCGGATATAAGGAACTTGCTCAAAATATATACGACAGCGTAATCAACGAGTAATCAATAAGTATCCAAAATAGTAAAAGGAGGCAATAGCCTCCTTATTTGTTATTGCCGGTGTTTGGTGTGTTCGCTTTGCGTTTTTCCCGTTTTGCCCATGCCGCTCCCTGATTCTGATTTACCCGGAAGAGTACGATCTCCTCAATGAGCTCCAGTGGGAGAGGCCTATCGAATGGAAGCCGTATGGTTCCCTTCGATGTTTCAAAGTCCTTCAGTTTGTCCGCAAATGCTTCCACGCCGCTCGCGCCGGGATAAAACCCGATATGATGCTTCATCGCGGCGAAATGCACGAGATTTCCGTACAGCGCAAACGTCGGCATACCATAGCTGATCTTTTCCCCCGCGTCCGGCGCCGCGCGGCGTATGGCGTCGCGCATGGCCTGCAGCCGCTCCTGTATGGCCGGCCCGAACTGTGCGATGTATTCGTCGATAGACTCCATGCCTCTCTCCCCATGTATCCGATTATGGAAGCATGTCCGGCGCAGAACAATGCCCGGACGCTTTCTTTTTATTATAATACCCTGTCCAAGACCACGCCAAGCGCAAACCTATATCGAATTCATATTTCGTATTATGCCTGCGCCGCGCGAATGCGGCACCGCTGTATTTTGCCGGACGTCGTCTTGGGCAGCGCGGAAACATATTCGATTACGCGCGGATATTTATAGGGCGCGGTCATATGCTTGACGTATTCCTGCAGCTCCTTTGTCAGTTCATGCCCGCTCTCATACCCGCCGTTGAGCACGATGGTCGCCTTGACGACCTGGCCGCGGATGGGGTCCGGCGCGCCGGTGATGGCGCATTCCTGCACGCTCGGATGCGTCAGCAGCACGGATTCGATCTCAAACGGCCCGATACGGTAGCCGGAACACTTGATCATATCGTCGTTGCGGCCCACGAACCAGAGATATCCGTCCTCATCCTTCCAAACGAGATCCCCCGTATGGTATACATAGTTTCCGTCGTACGCGGGCACAAGTTTTCCGTTCGCCCAATATCCGCACAGCAGCCCCTCCGGCCTGTGCTGACCCAGATTGCAAATGACCAGCTCGCCAACTTCCCCGGCTTTGCATTCCTTTCCGTCCTCCTCAATAATGCGAATATCGTAAAGCGGCGAGGGCTTCCCCATGGAGCCGGCGCGCGGCGCGAACCAGGGAAAATTAGCGACCAGCACGCTCGACTCGGACTGGCCAAATCCTTCGTGTATCTTCAGGCCCGTGATCTCCTCAAACGCGCGCATGATTTCTGGCGCAAGGGGCTCCCCCGCCGTGCCGCAATGCCGTATGGAGGCGAAATCCTCGCGCGTAATGCCCTCCTTCATCATGAAGCGGTATATAGTCCCCGGCACGCACAGGGAGGTGGGGCGGTATTCGCGGATGGTTTCGATCAGCCTGCGCGGGCTGAATTTGCTATCGGCGTCGTATCCGAGTATTTCAGATCCGCTGATCCACTGCCCGTAAATGGAGCCCCAGCCGAACTTCGCCCAGCCGGAATCGGCGACCGTGATATGCAGCCCGCCGTCCTGCACCTGCTGCCAGTACCGCGCCGTTACGATATGCCCGATAGGGTAGCTCTGATCATGCATGACCATTTTGGGCATGCCGGTTGTACCGGAGGTAAAATACATGAGCATGAGATCGCGCACGGTCAACGTATCCTCCCGGATATAGTCCGGAGCGGCGTTTTCGAATCCTGCTGCGTAATCCAGCCACCCTTTGCGTCGTTCTCCAAGAAGCGCATAAAACTCCACGCTCGGGCACTCCGGCCGCGCCGCTTCCACCTGCTCGATGACCCAGGGATCGTTCACAGCTATGATCATCCGGATGTTCGCTGCTTTCGCGCGATAGACGATATCCTTCGCAGCGAGCTGATAGGCAGCCGGTATGACGATAGCGCCGATGCGGTGCAGCGCTACGGCGGTAATCCAGTATTCCCAGCGGCGTTTTAAAAGCAGCATGACCATATCGCCCTTTTGAATGCCCAGCGTCGCAAGGTAGCGCGCCGCCTGACGGGACAGGCGGGAGATATCCGAAAACGTAAACATGCGGCTATCCCCATGATCGTCGCACCATGTCAGCGCGCGGCGCTCCGGCTCCTCTTGTGCCCACGCGTCCACGACATGCGTCGCAAAATTAAAATCCTCCGGGTAAGAAACCCGATAATTGGCTTTGAAATCTTCGTACGAAGAAAATTGGGCCCTGTTGATATAACGTTCGATCATGGCGCACTCTCCTTTGCTTTCTCCTGAAACTTTTGCGGATATAAAAAAATCCACGTCCTGAAACTACAGGACGTGGATTACGCGGTACCACCTGAATTCGCACGGATAGATTCCATGCGCGCTTAACCGGAACGGACAGCTTACGCCTCGATTCCGCTTCCCCTGTAACGTGGGGAACGTACGGCGGAGACTACTTGGGAGGATATCCCCTGTTCGATCCGCTGCTCCGAGGCTACTTCAACGATGTCCAAACGCAACGCTTCCACCATCCGCTGCTCTCTATGCCTTGGGTTGACCGCCTACTACTCCTCTTCGTCGCCTTTGCCTAGTCAATTTTCTGTATCTTAGCATACGCCCCGGCCGCTGTCAAGCACGTCTTTTATAAATATACATGCATATCAGTGCTTATGCAGCGCCGCCCGCACGAAAGAATGTCTCCGCATCCTTGATAATTTTTTGTTCGCGCTCGTCGGTGCAATGCAACGTATATCCGCCCCGCTCCACGGCGTTTTTGAACTCAAAGGAATCGCGGATAGGCGTATCGAACAGCATCCACGCGTGTCCTTCCTCGCCGTCCCTGCGCGCGTCCGAACCGCACAGTCTGTATAGGCGCGGGTTTTCTTTGCAAAGCCTGAGAGCCTGCTCATTGCAGTTTTCATGCCGCGCGCAGCAGTTGGCGATCTCCACGCCATGCACGCTTTCATGGTAAACAACCTGATTGTTGTCGCGGAAGGGATGCGCGTGTATGATCAGCACTTTCTTGCCAAACATATCGAAAAACGCGGCGTGCCCCATGCGGTACAGATAGGGATTGCGCAGCAAAAACGCCTCGTCGAAGCCGTATACGAGATAGTCGTTGTCGTTTTCCGGGAAGCGCAGCTCCATACCCAATATGACGTCGAGCCCCATTTTATCCCCCAGCTTTTTCGCGCTGCGGTATCCACACAGGAACGTCTCAACGCTTTGCGCCCAATCGTCCGCACAGGCAAACTTGGATACACACTTCTCGTTTAGGTGGTTTGTGATCGCGATGCCCTGATATCCAAGCGCGCAATAACGCTCAATAAGCGTTTCCGTGGATATGCGCCCGGGTTTGCCCCCTTTGTTGGTGTGCACATGCGGATCGAATTTGTATCGAGGTTCCAATTCGGCGGCCTCCTTCGTTCCCGATCAGATGGAATGATTAGCCATTCCCGATATTAGTATACTATTCGCGCATCCCACCGTCAAAGTCCTTCAGAGTGAACGCGTAACTCTTGTATTGCCGGAGTATCCGCCTCCGGCTTATAATAATCCAAGTATGCTGGTAAAAGGACGTGCAGCACATGCAAACAAGCCCGAAAAACACGATGCCGGACTGGAAGAAAACATTCATGACCATATGGGCGGGGCAGGCTGTTTCCATGCTGACCAGCTCGGTGCTGCAGATGTCCATTGTCTGGTACCTCACCATGCGGACAGAATCCGCCGCCATACTCACACTCGCCACGCTGACGGGCTTTCTTCCAAGGGCTGTGCTTGGCTCATTCTGCGGCACAATTGTTGATCGGTACGACCGCAAACGGGTCATGATCGCGGCGGATTTATTTATTGCGGCTGCAAGCAGCCTGCTCGCCGTTGCGGGCGCGTTCGGCGAAATCCCCATATGGCTGATATTCGCGGTACTGTTTTTACGCTCCATAGGCGCCGCGTTCCATTACCCGTCGCTGCACGCCTCCACGCCGCTCATCGTTCCCCGGGAGCAATTGACGAAATACGCAGGGTATTCCCAGGGGTTCGAATCCATCTCTATGGTCATAAGCCCCGGCCTGGCGGCGCTGCTTTACGGCATATGGAAGCTGAACGTTATCGTGCTGTTGGATATACTCGGCGCTATCGCCGCGGTTTCGCTGCTGCTGTTTGTGAAGCTCGAACGTCCCGCGCGCGAGCAAGCCTGCAGTCGCAGCCTGCTTGCAGAAACAAGGGAGGGCATCGACGCCGCACGTCGTGAGCCCGGAATAATCTCGCTCATGATCGTAAGCGCCCTGTATGCCATCGTATACTTCCCCATCGGTACGCTGTATCCCTTGATTACAATGACGCACTTTCATGGCGGTTATCGGGAATCCGGTATTGTGGAGACTTTGTTCTCGCTTGGGCTGCTGCTTGGCGCGGTGCTGCTGAGCAGAATAGGGCAGCGCATCAACCGTCCGCGCGCTTTTTTATGGTCCATCGGCCTGTACGGCGCAGGCATATTGCTGACAGGGTTGCTGCCCCCGGCGGGCCTGCCCATATTCATGGCGCTTTCACTGATAAACGGTCTGAGCGTGCCTTTTTATTCCGGCGTGCGCACAGCCATATTCCAGCACAGAATAGAGGAACGTTATTTGGGCCGCGTGCTCGCGCTGTGCTCCAGCGCCACCATGGCGGCCATGCCGCTCGGCCTCCTGCTGGCGGGCAGTTTCGCCGAGGTCATCGGCGTAGCGACCTGGTTTTCGATATCCGGTATACTGACAATGCTGCTCGCCGGGGTCAGCGCTTTGCTCCCATCGTTTCGTCTGCTCATCACTGATGATTATCACACGAAAAAAAGTGCAGAAAAATCGGGCAAAAATGATGACATCACTGACACGGAGTGCTAGAATATACACGGCGAATAAATAACATTTCACAGTAGCGCGCGACTTCTGCGCAAACACATTCTCGGAGGAAAATCATGCAGACAACCGAAGAAATGAGGATCCAGCATCATCCGATACTGGGCGATCTCGACGGGCCTGAAACCGTGCGCATCACGGTGGACGGGCGGCCGCTTTTTGCGATCAAGGGAGAAATGATCGCGGCGGCTCTTTTGGCAAACGGCATTCGCGTACATCGTCATACATCCAGGCGTCATGAGCCGCGCGGCATATTCTGCGGCATCGGCCAATGTACGGATTGCGTCATGGTAGTCAACGGCAAGCCGAACGTGAGGACATGCGTCACCCCCGTGGAAGACGGCATGGTGATCGAGACTCAGGAAGGCTGCGGAAAAGGAACATGTGAAAATGGCTAAACGGGAATTGGTTATCATTGGCGGCGGCCCCGCGGGGCTTGCCGCAGCGATCGAAGCGGCCCAGGCCGGCGTACACGTGCTGCTGATAGATGAAAATAAGCGGCCCGGCGGGCAATTGTTCAAGCAGATTCACAAATTCTTCGGCTCCAAATCCCACAACGCGGGTATCCGCGGCGTGAATATCGGAGAGCAGCTCCTCGCGGATACACAGCGCCTTGGCGTCGAGGTCTGGCTGGACAGCGCCGCCATCGGCATATTCCCGGATAAGCGGGTGGCCGTACTGAAGAACGGCGAAACCGTGGTCGTGCAGGCTGAAACCATACTCATCTGCACCGGCGCGGCGGAAAACGCGCTGAATTTCGACGGATGGACGCTGCCCGGGGTTATGGGCGCTGGCGCGGCGCAAACCATGATCAACGTCAACCGAGTTCTGCCCGGAAAACGCGTACTGATGATAGGCTCCGGCAACGTGGGAGTCATCGTCACCTATCAGCTCCTGCAGGCAGGCGCGGACGTGGTGGGCATTGTGGAAGCCGCGCCGCGCATCGGCGCGTACGGCGTACACGCCGCCAAAGTACGGCGCGCGGGCGTGCCGTTTTACCTCAATCATACCATCATACGGGCGGAAGGAAACGTTCAGGTGGAGCGCGCAGTCATCGCCCGGCTTGATAACTGGCAGCCCGTTCCCGGCACCGAAAAAGAATTCGATGTGGATGTTGTCTGCATCGCGGCGGGGCTGAGGCCCACCTCCGATCTCGCGTGGATGTGCGGGGCGAAGCACGTGCTTATACCCGAACTGGGCGGGTGGATGCCAGCACACGATGAAAATATGCGCACCAGCGTGGACGGCATCTACATCGCCGGCGATACGGCCGGCGTGGAAGAGGCGAGCACCGCCATGGACGAAGGCAGGCTCGCGGGCGCTGTGGTAGCGCACAGGCTCGGATACCTCAGCGACAAACAGGCCGAAGAAAGAAAGGCGGATATCCGAAATCGGTTGGCCGCCCTGCGGCTGGGGCCGTTCGGCGCCAAGCGCCAGAACGCGAAAACAAGAATCACCGAAGGAGGACTGCAATAATGGATGAGACCGGCTTGGTATACACTGGCTGTCCTTCCTTTGAGGAAATCAGGCAGGCGAACGGCTGGCCCGACGAAACGCGGTTTGCAAAAGGCCCGGTCGCCGTTTTGGAATGCGTACAGGAAATCCCCTGCAACCCCTGCGAGGCGGCGTGTCCGTTTGGGGCGATCCGCATAGGACAGCCCATCACCAATACGCCCGTTGTGGACAGCAGTATCTGCACGGGCTGCGGGCAATGCGTCGCGGCCTGTCCGGGGCTCGCGATATTCGTCGTGAATAAGGCATACAGCGATACGGAAGCTACTGTCAGCTTCCCGTTCGAATATCTGCCGCTGCCGGAAAAGGACGCCGAGGCTGAGGCGCTCGACCGCGCGGGCGAATTCGTGTGCATGGGGCGTGTTATCCGCGTGCAGAACGGCGCGAAGAACGACCATACCGCCGTCGTCACCATCGCCATACCCAAGGAATACGCGGACGACGTGCGCACCATCCGCCGCGCAAACGCCCGGCGCGTGCCGGTCAGCGAACGCGCCGCGCAGGCGAATACAACATTGCCGGACGACGTGCTCGTATGCCGCTGCGAGGAAGTAACCGCCGGTGAAATCCGTAAGGCTATCCGCGAATACGGCGCAACCACCGTTACGGAGGTCAAACGCCGCGTACGCTGCGGCATGGGACTGTGCCAGGGACGCTCCTGCAGCCGGATCACCATGCGCATACTGGCGGAGGAAACGGGCAAAGCCCCATCCGAGCTGAAGCCCGCTACCAGCAGGCCGCCCGTTCGACCCGTTACATTCGGGGAACTGGCCAGGGGAGGGAACGAGGATGCATAAGACTACCGACATCGCTGTAATAGGCGCGGGCGCTATCGGCGCCGCTACTTCGTATTACCTCGCCAAACACGGATACCGGGTATTACTCATCGACGCGGGAGACCTCGCCAGCCTCACCTCCAGCCGCTGCGACGGCAACGTGCTGGCCGGGGACAAACGCTCTGTGTACGAGGCCAGCATGACCATGCGCAGTCAGGATCTTTTCGACGAACTGACCGAAGAGCTTGGGTACGATTTTGAGTGGGAACGGCGCGGCAGCATGCTCGTCATGGAATCCGAGGCGGAAATGGAAATGGCGCGCCGCCTGTGCGACGAAGTGCACGCGATTGGCATGCCCTCCCACATCATGGATCAGCAGGAGCTTCGCGCGCACGAACCATATATCGCGGAGGATATATTGGGCGGCATATGGTTTGACCGCGACGGCTGCCTGTATCCCATGGGGCTGTGCTATGCGCTAGCGGAGGGAATTAAGCGTCTCAATGGCGAGCTGCTGCTGCATTGCCCTGTAACGGACATAGAAAAAAGCGGCGAAGGGTTTCTGCTCCATACGGCGCAATGCGATGTTTATGCCGCCAAGGTCGTCAACTGCGCAGGTATCAAAGCGCCGCACATCGGCTCGATGGTGGGGCTTTCCATCCCCATACGCCCGAGGCAGGGGCACCTGATCGTATCCGAACAGAGCTTCAAGGTCTCCCGGCAGAAGGTCATGGAATTCGGCTACATGATGGCCAAATTTCCCGGTCAGCAGGACTATAAACGCAGCGTCACGCCCTTGATGGAAAAGTACGGCGTCGCATTCGTATTCGAACCGACCGGCAGCGACAATTTCCTTCTGGGCAGCAGCCGCTACTTCACCGAGGAAGACGATCTCCTTGTGGAAATCGATATACTGCGCGCCATCGCGCAGCGCGGAATCCGTTTCTATCCGGTGCTGCAGGATATTAAGGTGGTGCGGACATACGCTGGTATACGCGGGTATACGCCGGATCATAAGCCCATCGTATCCGAAACCCCCATCCCCGGCTTCTACTGTGCCTGCGGGCACGAGGGGGACGGCATCGGCCTGTCGGCCATTACGGGCGTACTGATGTCGCAGCTCATAGCGGGTGAGAAACCAGAATTCGATTTGACGCCGCTCCGGCTGGATCGCTTTGAAACGCTAAACGCATAACCATGTCCATGCAAAATCTGCGCCGCACAAGCGGCGCAGATCCAGACCATCGGCAAAGTCCTGCGGACTTTGCCGATGGGTTTTTCCGCGCATTTTTGCTGTTCGGCTCTTTCATTCTGAAAGAGCCGAACAGCAAAAAGCGCGCAAGGTGTCATTTTTCACCGCACATGTCGCTGAAAAATGACGGATTGAAAGCTTCATACTGAACAACTTTCAACTCGATCTCCACTCACAGGGGTTTATCGATACGCTGAATCTGCGCCGCACAAGCGGCGCAGATCTTTTGTTCTATTTCTCATGCAACCCTTTCCCTTAAATTACTTTTTGTCATGAAAAAATACTTCTCCATGGCTGAACATGGGATAAATCG
>JAEWWD010000211.1 GCA_023396535.1 Bacillota bacterium | reverse complement strand
GTGCAAACAAATCGTTTAGCGGGAAACGAGGCGCATCCTTTCAACTCCCATCGTACTTACTTATTTTAGTATACTTGCGGCGCGGCCATTCTGTCAACCCGCATCCGGCCTCTCGCAAACCCCTACTTCTATGATATATGTGCAAACGTTTCCATCTTCATATGCCTCTTCGTTGCCGTAGGATCCATAATAGGAACTTTCTATAAAAAATTTTGCCCGATTCCAGGCATATATGTATATTATGCAATATCCATATGTGAATTTTATATTGACAATATGTAATTTAGAATATATTATATAAAAAAGTTTTCTTATTCGTAAACGTTTGCACACAAGGTCGCGCATTATCAGTTTTATCCGCATTTGACGTACTCGATTGAAACAAATGATTCTTCATTCCCTGGCCCGCGCTGACAGGCCGTGCTTTCAAAGCACCTGCAGCAGGCTTTCCAAAAATCGAAGCCTCTTGAAAGCCATCCACATTGCTGTAAACCCAGTATCATCGTCCGGCGCGGGCACCGTTTTGGTAAATTGCAACATTGAATTCTCGATATTCTCTGATCAGTACCGTCTGTCAGCGCAGGCCAGCGGTGGCCTGTCGCGCGGACGAACATATAAAAGGAGGAATCAGACAGAATGACCCAGGCTTTCCCGGACATTGCCCCAGCGTATTCGAGAGCGCGCAGATTCAAGAACTTCTGGCTGAACGCGTTCACGAATCCGTACAACATCATGGTGGCAGTTTCCATAGTTTTGCTGACTTATCTGATCGTGGTGCCGCTTTTCGATATGATCTCCACCACGTTTGAAGCGGCGCAAAAAGATCTCGGCCGTATCGGCGGCGGGGCGACGGTCGGCGATTTTACGCTGTATTACTGGAACCGTCTGCTGTTTACGGACGTCAGTTCCGCATTGCTGTACAAGCCGCTTTTGAACTCGCTGATGATTTCCTGCAGTGTGTCCATACTGAGTATCACGCTTGGTTCCGCGCTCGCCTGGCTGATGGTCCGTTCGGATCTGCCGGGAAAGAAATTCTTTTCCCTCGCAATCATTATCCCGTATATGCTCCCCTCATGGTGCAAATCCATGGCGTGGATATCGGTATTCAAGAATACGCGCATAGGGGGAAATCCCGGCTTTTTGAACGCGCTGGGAATACAGACGCCGGATTGGCTGGCCTACGGCGCGATCCCCATCATACTGGTGCTGACCATTCATTACTATGCATACGCATATCTGCTGGTATCCGCCGCGCTGGGCTCCATCAACAGCGAGCTTGAGGAAATGGGCGAGATCGCCGGCGCCAACAAACGTAAAATTCTGTCACGGATCACGTTTCCGTTGGTGCTTCCGGCCATACTTTCGGCGTTTATTCTGACCTTCTCCAAGTCCATGGGTACGTTCGGCGTGCCAGCATTTCTGGGCATGAAGGTGAATTTCTATACGATATCCACAATGCTCTACTCCACCGTAAAGCAGCGGAACACGACGATAGGCTTCGCCATCGCCATGATACTGATCGCCATTGCCTCCATCAACGTGTTCCTCAACCAGCGCGCAATCGGCGCACGCCGAAGCTACGCGACTATCGGCGGCAAGGGCGGGCGTTCCACGCTGATTTCGCTTGGCGCGGCGCGGCCCATACTGCTTGTATTCGTACTGCTGTTCATCGCCATCGCGGTGCTCGGGCCCCTGTTCATACTGTGCATCGATACGCTTATGCTCAAGCCCGGCGTGTATTCCTGGGATAATCTCTCGCTGCATTACTGGATCGGCGCGGCAGGCAAGCTCAAGGCAGTATACGAAGGCGAGCCCGGCGTACTCGCCAACCCCAGATTCTGGACCAACCTGTGGAATACGCTGAAGCTCGTATTTGCCACCTCCATACTCGCGACGATTTGCGGCCAGATCGCGGGCTATATTACCTCGCGCGGACGCGGCAAATTCACGGGCAGGCTTACGGAACAGCTCGTGTTTATTCCCTACCTGATCCCATCCATCGCGTTTGGCGCGATATACCTGTCCATGTTCTCAAAACCGCAGTTCCTCATACCCTCGCTGTATGGCACGTTTGCGCTGATGGTGCTGGTCAGCGTAGTGAAACACCTGCCGTTTGCGAGCCGCGCGGGTACCGCCAACATGCTGCAGATCGGCATGGAACTGGAAGAGGCCGCCTCCATAGAGGGCGCGTCCTTCCCGCGGCGGTTTGGCAGGATCGTGCTGCCGCTTTCCAAAATGGGCTTTATATCCGGTTTTATGCTGATATTTATCAGCATCATGAAGGAGCTGGACCTGATTATACTCATTGTAACGCCCGCCCTCGCCACGCTGCCGTACATGGCCTTCTCGTACAGCAACGGCAATATGGAGCCCTATTCCAACGTAGTAGCGGTCATCATGTTCCTCATCGTATTGTTTGTATACTGGTTAACGAATAAATTCGGCAAGGCCGACATTGCCGGCAGCATGGGAGGTTAAGCATATGAGCAGAATCGAACTAAAAGGTATCA
>JAEWWD010000172.1 GCA_023396535.1 Bacillota bacterium | reverse complement strand
CGTGGGGGCGGAGCCCCCACTTTTAAATAAAATAAGTTTTCGTCGCCGCCCGCAAGGCGGCGATACTGATTTAACCCGCGATTCGCACAATGAACAATGAAGGAAGGAATTCCCGGCGGGAATTTCTTTTAATTAATCGCGATAGTCCCGTATGCCTAAACTGCGCGAAGGGCGACGGAGAGAGCCGGCGCTTCCGGTATTGCGGCAGTATGGCCGGCGATCGATACAATAGCGTCCAGACACGCCATCATGGCGTAAAGCAAGTCGTTCGCGAAGGCGGGCTGTACGGCAATATAACTCCGGTGTATGCTTTCAAACCGGCGGTACAGGCCGGCCGCGTTTCTATCCATACACGGCGGCAGTATGAACCGGCAGGCGGTGATTTCCTTCAGGTGCTCCGTAAAGTACGCATGCAACTGTTTTTCGTACTGCATGTGCTCGGGAATGTTACCCGTGAACGCCTCGCTGTGCGCATAGCAGAGGGAATCCGAGTAAAAATGGCAGAGTATGCCGAGCAGGCGCGAAGTCCTTTTCTGTTCCCCCTGCTTGCGTTTTGCGATTTGGCGCAGCGTCTTTTGTATGTGCCTGGCGTTGTTTTTCCCGAAATGCGGTTTTAGCAGGAAGGACGGCACATAATCCGGCAGAACGTTGCCGAGCACGAAGCTTTTTCGCTCCAGCCGTATGCCGCAGTGCTTTTCCAAATAGCCGCACAATACGCGCCCCATCAAAATGTGAGAATACGTGTTCATACGTTCCCTCCTTTGATTCGAGCATAACGCACCGCTGCATGAATACGGTCAGGTACAGGTAAAATTCCTGTGAAGTACAAGCGTTTAGAGGCATTTATACGTGGAATCCTTTCCAGCACGTTCCTCCCTGTAAATTCCTCCCCTCAAACGTCAGGTAAGTATCCGCCTGAACAATATGCCCGCGCCCGCCGCGTCAATATAATCCAGCTCCTTTATGCTGCGCAGCACATATTGCGCGGCAAGCGGGGCGAAGCCGTTGTTTTCATAAAGCGTCGCAAGGCGAACAAGCAGTGCTTTGCCGTCTATATAATTCAGCGTGCGCAGCATCTGCTCGAACAGGTCAAACTGCTCACAGCGCAGCAGCATATCCAGCGCAAGCAGTATGGTCTCAAGCTGGTTTTTCCCTTCCTCTTCGAATACCGGGTCCTCAAACGGCGTATTCAAAAACACGTTTCGCATGAGGGAAACGGCTTCATAATCGCTTTTGCTGCAGCTTTTGCGGATATCCTCGGCCATGCGCTCCAAAAGCGCCGCGTCGTTTTGTATGAGCCCCAGAGCAAACAATGTCAGCATGCTCAACTGGCGCGTGCCTTGCAGTATGATTTCTTCCGGCCCGGGGGTACTTACCACCTGCTCAAGCAGCGGGCGCGCTTCATCGGGCTTGTTCAGAAAAGACAGCGCGCGCCCTCTGATATAGGCGAAATCCGGCTCGCGTCCGTCCGCATCCGTCAGGCCCTCCATGCAGGAGAGCGCCTGGCCGTACATCCGCTCCGCTATGAGTATATCCGCGGCCAGTATCGCGTTGGGGGCGTATTTGGGGTTTGCGAAGCAGGATAAAAGTTTATCCCGCACCTCGTCCCTATCGCTGCTGAGCTTGGCGAAAGCGTGCCCCATGCGGTACAGCGCAAGATAAAAATTGGACTTGTGCGAAAGCGTGATATCGTAATATTTTACCGCCTGCTTATAGTCCTCCAGCTCCATATATACGTCGCCCAGGCGGCAGGCGGCGCGGTACGTGCCGCAGCCTCCGAAAAACTCATATTGCATAGGCGGCGTCCCCATGGAAAGGCATGTTTCAAAGCTCCTGATGGCCAGCGAATACCGCCTGAGCCTTACGAGCAGGTTCCCCCGCAAATACTCATAATCCGTACAGGACGGGAACTCGTTCAGCCCGGCCTGCACATAACGCAGCGCTTCCTCAAATTTGCCCAGGTTCTCGTAGCAATGGATGATCCGGAATATCATGTGCGGCACGAACGCATACTTCCTGAACTCCATGTGATTGAGGGACTTCTCATAATACTGCAGCGCTGTTTCGTATTCGTTCAGCGACAACTGCTCGTTTCCCATATTGAACAGGGCAAACGGTTCGTTCGGGTTATCCATGAGCTGCTTTTCCAGTATGGCGATATTGCGGCTGCGCTTTTGCTTTTTGTTCACGACGTCGTCCAGATACCCGTAATGATGCACGACAGCGGGAATCGTGGTAAAGCGGTGGCTGATTTTCTCGCATTCGCCGGATGTGATCTGCTCATGGATATCGCCCCTGAAGCGGTATTCCGGCTTGTTGCGCAGAAGACGAAAGGCGCTGTGCATGCTGTAGTTTTCGGGCGAATAGGTACCCG
Organism: Bacillota bacterium; assembly: GCA_023396535.1. Classification (GTDB taxonomy): domain Bacteria; phylum Bacillota; class Clostridia; order Christensenellales; family CAG-138; genus JAEWWD01. The sequence goes on along the minus strand of JAEWWD010000172.1, from coordinate 3,651 downwards.
TATAATTGCGCACGCGAAGATGCGCGCCGTCGAACTCATCGGTCTGCAGGAATTCCCGTATGATGTCAAAACCGCTTTGATCGAGCGCCTCGTCCGCATCCAGCAGCAGCAGCCAGTCGCCTTGCGCCTTGCTTAAGGCGTAGTTGCGCGCATTGGCAAAGCTGCCGTCCCAGGGAAAATGGTATATCTTTGCGCCCAGGCGCTCCGCTATTTGTACGGTATTATCGGAAGAGCCGGTATCCGCCACCACGATCTCGTCCGCAAGCCCTTCCACGCTTTTGATGCAACGCTCGATAAAGCTTTCCTCATCCTTTGTAATCATGCATAGGCAAAGCGTATTTCTGTCTTTCATGATTTCCTCCACCCGAACGGTACATGGGGTTTATGCAAGGATCAATGTGCAGCCGCTGGCCGCGCAACCAACACAAGGCGACGCCGCGCCGGCGCTAAAAAGCAGGCGGCGCGGCGGACATGAACGGGCAAACCCGCTGTCATGAAGCTGATCTGGGCCCGCTGTTACATCTGTCCGATATAATATGCTTCGAACGTCGCGCCCGCCCCGGCGTCGAAGAGCAGCCTCGCATAGTTTGCGAACTTGCCGATGGCGATGATGAGGCTTTCGTCCTGGGCGACTACGTAATCGTCGTTGTCCGGGTCGGGGATATAGAACGTTTCGGTGGTGGTGGGACTCAGCTCCAGAGATACCGTAACCGAACTGGTGCCCGTGTTGTAAAAGAAGAACGAGCCCGTCGTGATATCCGATATATCCGTATCGGCAAAAAGCACGCCGGTACCCGTCGTGTTATCCGCGCTGTCGCTGAGCGTCTCAACGGTATGCCCGGTGATGCTGACGCCACCGGTTACGGCAATGGACGCGTTTGAGATCGTAACGCTACCTTCGACGGTAACCGTATCGTTTGTAATGACGACGTCCAGCGACGCGTTTGAAATTGTTACGGAACCGTCCACTGTGACGGTCGTGTTGGTAATGAGCGTACGCAACTCGCTGGATGCCGTGTTGAATACCAGGTTATTCATGGTGTTTCCCCTTTCTGTTTGTGTTGATTAATCCGAGGTTACTCTCGCTGCATGTGCGCCCCATAACAAGACGGAGTCGGACGCCGGACAGTATCGTATACCTGCATCTGTGCCCATACACGCATAGCGCTTCCCTCTTCGCTTATGGCGGTCAATCGCATATATTTGGAAAATATGTACGGTATCAGATACCCCGTTTCGCCCGCATCGAGCGACAGCAACTGCGGATCGTCCGTGAAATCCAGGCCGTTCGGGCTGTTTTGCAGGCGCACGGCGATCGGATGGTATCCGATGTTTTTCACAAATATGGTGATGATGGTGGCGGTACATGTGGGAATATTCGCAGTATGGCATTCGCGGGCATCGACAGAAAGCACTTCGTTAAATTCGCAGTAATAGCTGCCGGCGGAAAATATTGTGGATTCACCCTGCCTGTTGCAGGGGTTATGCTTGCATCCGCCGCACCTGCCGCATGTATTGCAGCGGTTGCAGCGATGGGTACGCGGCACATTCATATTGCGTCACCTCGTGCGGATTGAAACCGCGGCAGTTTATCCCCCCATAACGGGCGCGCTCAAATACCGCGACTCAATCACAATATATGTGTTGCCAGCACAACCTGTGAGTAAGGAATATATTGTGTAACAGCTCCTGTTCAGCGCATCATATACTGTTAAAAACGCCTCTTTGGGGACATCGGAAATGAACACATTACCTTTTGGCGGCCGGCAGGTATCGGCCGTACCGTACGGCGCAGCGCCGGAAGAGGGGAAAGCAGCCCTGCGCGTGGATTTGGCGGGGCGACCGGTACTTACGGTCGGCGCCACGCAAACCATCGGCGCGGCTTCGCTGGATATCCGCAGCCTGAGCGCGGCGCTGGATACCGCGGGCATTACGGCCTCGGCATTTGACATACGCGCTTTGAACAGCGGAGATTCCGTAACGGCGTACGACAATGCGTATACGGTATCGTCCGGATCGCAGACATTGCTGCTCGGCGGGACCGTCGTACTCACAGTGGATACCAGCCCGTATGCGCGAAGCGCGTTTCTGGTACGGGTGGATTCCTTATCGCTGCTGACGACGGCTAACCTGCAGCTTGCGCCTGTGAACACGTCGGGCTATTTTGAAACCGTCGCGTCGCAATCAAGCCTCGCACTGGGCGGCGTGTATGTGTTTGTGCCGGACATAGCCATGAAATACGCCCGCATATTCGCGACCGGCGTAGGTTCCGTATTGACGGCGTACTATGTTGGACAGGCGTGATGGATTTATGCAAGGAGATGTCGTTCTATGAATTTTCTGGTTTTCAATAAAAGCGCCGACAGCCTGAAAACTGCGATATACGGGCAATACAACAGCGAATATGTGCCGGTAGCGACCGATGCGGACGGCAATTTTATATTTTCTCCGTCCAGTCTGGTGACGGTCACCGCGTCCAACCTGGATATCCGGGACCTGACGAGCGCGCGCGATACCGTGAATGTAACCGCGACGAATTTTGATATCCGCAGCCTGAGCGGCACAGAGGATTCCGTTGAAATCAGTACCAAGGGGTTTGTGGAAATGAGCACGACACAAACGATCCCCGCCAATACGACCTCCTATTTATTGACGCAGGATATCGGCGCGTATTCACAAAACAGCTATTTTTTACGGAATACAAATGTATCCGGCTCCATTACGGTGACGCTGGAGATCGCGCCCACCGACGACAGCAATTATTACGTATCCGCTGCGGCGACGTCGGTCGGTTCAGGCAGCAATTATCTTGCCGCCGTGGTGACGCTCATGCGTTACGCGCACCTGAAGGTGCAAACGAGCAGCGCCTCCATAGGCGTCGTCGCTTACTATAACGGCAGGGCATGACTCAAAAAGTACAGCGCATTTTTTTGCGTTATAAAAGATTCAGCAATCTGAAAACAGAACGCGGGGGTTGCATCCCCCGCGTTCTAAACATTTATACGCTCTGCCGCGCTTTCCCGCGGGCTTGTACGAATACGTCCACGCACTCGTCGATATCCCTGCGGGTGGTCTGCCAGGAGCATACGCTCAGCCGGATAACGGGCTCGCCCCGCCATTGCGCGCCGCCGCACCAGCAATCTCCGCTTGCCTGAATGTTCTTCAGCGTTTCGGATGTGATGGCCGTCGTTTCGCATCTGACGAGCGCCTGGTTGTATACCACGTCGTTGAGCACCTCAAACCCGCGCTCTTTTAACTTATCAGAAAAATACTTCGCGTTGGAGCACAGCCCGTCCACAAGAGCTGCGACGCCGCTCCTGCCCAGGCATTTCAGCGTGGCCCACAGCTCCATGCTCCTCGCCCGGCGGGACATTTCGGGCGTATACAGCATGCCATCCCTGTGTTCGCTGTATTGCAGATACGAACCGGACGCCTGCAGGGCACTTTGAAGAGCCGCGCGGTCCCTGCACAGCACGACGCCGCAATCATAGGGGGCGTTGAGCGTCTTGTGCGCGTCAGCCGACCAGGAATCAGCCTTTTCAAACCCCTTGATCAGCGGATATTTCTCCTTCGAGGCCGCCGCCCACAGGCCGAATGCGCCGTCGACGTGAATCCACGCGCCCGCAGCACGAGCGATGTCGCAGAGTTTGT
>JAEWWD010000161.1 GCA_023396535.1 Bacillota bacterium | reverse complement strand
ATCTTATACTGCACGCGTAAAAGCGACACCACGAGGAACAGCCCCACGCCGGCCGCCACCGTAAAAATAAGCGTGCCGTCCGCAATGGACGGCACCTGCCGCGCGAGTACCTGCAGATCCGGCTCGGCCACCGTAATGAACAGCCCCATCAGGAAGCACAACGCCGCCGCAAAGCTCGCCCGCTTCATTTTGCTCATCTGCACGCCCACGCTTTCCCCCATGGGCAGCATGGATATATCCGCGCCCAGCGAGAACACGCCAATTCCTATGATCAGCATGAGCGCGCCGAATAAAAACAGCATCAAGGTGCCGCTGGGTATGGGCGCGACGGTCATGCTCAGCAGCAGTACGATGACGGTGATGGGCAGCGAGGAATGCAGCGCTTCGTTGATTTTTTCCTTCAGGCGTTTGTTCATGATATCCTTTCCGTTGTACAGATGAAAACGCATATTGGCGTGCGGACTTTAAGAACCGCACGCGTAATACGGCCATTCCATAACCAGTATAACATAAGGGAGCGTTAAATCGGGCAGACAACTCGGTATATTCAACAAGTCAGGCCCGAATATATTGAGCGGTTCGTTTCGCGTATACTGATTTCTTGAGCTTTTGCAGTTATACGGCGCGCGTGCGCGGTTTTCAGGCGGGCGTTTCTTCCGCTCTTTTCACATCCGCATAGATTTCCTGAATCTTATACCATGTGGCAAAATCCACCTCCCCCGTCACGGGAAGCCCGAACAGGGTTTGAAATGTGCGCACGGCGTCCGTCGTCTGCACGCCGAAATGCCCGTCCGCGGCCAGCCTGTCGATGGCGATGTACCTCCCTGATATAACGTTGAGCTGTTCCTCCACTTTGTTCACAGCGGAGCTGTATGCGCCGGCTTTGAGCACCATGCCAGGGAAAGGTTCGGCGTTTTCCACCCGCTGCGCCTGCTCCAGGAATACGTTCTGTCCATAGTAATACCGCAGTATGGAGAGCGCGTCCATACCCTCTCCCGGCAGAACGGCGGATCCCCATTTCTCCAGCCAGCGCGGGCAGCTTACGCGGGAGCCGTCGCAGTATTGCGCGAGCAGCGGCTGGCCGATGCCGGGGCGCGTGATATACGTAGTGAAAAGCTCCTCCACCAGTACGGATATGTTTTCATATGTATTTCGCCCATAGGCGAACGCCTGGTCGTAGGCAGCGGAAGAAGTGATCGTAAACGCATACCCCCGCCTTCTATACCAATCCGTAAATATACGGTTGAGCGTAAAGGAAAGTATGGCGAGCAGGTTCGCCCGCAGGCTTTCTGCCGGCCAGGTGGGATATACGGCGCAGCTCGCGACATTTTTGATATATTCCTTAAACGGCACGATGACAGTTTCGGCGACCTCGTCCGGCGCGCCAAGGTGCACCGTCACGGTTTCCGGTATGGCAAGCTGCCGCCCCTTGGCCAGCAACTGCTTTCTTTCCGCTTCGGGAATTTTACGCGGGTATACCCCCCATAGCGTATGCGACGGAATATAGATATCCAGCGACTTCAAATTCAGGAACTCCTGCCGTTGCAGCGGGATGCGCTGGACGGCCGTATTGTCGGCAAACAACTGCACGCCTTCCGCCCGTACGGGATGAAAGCCCGGCGCCGTTACAAACACATCGTATTCCGCATACGGCTTTTCGTACGTCTGCGGCTGCAGGGAAAGCCGTTCGGGCGGCGCGCTGAGCTCGACCAAGGGCGTGCGCCCGGCGGTGTCGGTCAGAAACTCCATCAGCGACGGCCCGCCGACGGGCTCCGCTATGCGTACGCTCGCGCCGGTGATGGGATTCCCCTCATTTCCCGCATATACCCTGACCTGCAGGCGTCCCGTGCGCCGCAGGGTGGAATCGCTCTCCGTTTCCATATCCCGCGCCTCCGCCGCCGCGTTCTCCGTTACAGTTCCGCCAGCCGCTCCACCGCCGTAAATATGTTGGAGATTTCATACCAGGTGGAAAAATCAACGGACCCCGTTACAGGCAAGCCGAATACGGATTGGAATGTCCGTACGGCTTCCGCCGTCTGCTCGCCATAATATCCGTCGGCCTGCAGCTTGTTGATGGCGGGATAATTATCCGATATCGCGTTGAGCTGCTGCTGTATGGTGCGCACGGCAGGCCCCTGCGAGCCCACGCTGAGCACCACGCCGGGGAAGGAAACAGGTACGCCGGCCACCCGCTCCGCCTGCAGCAGGAACACGTTCTGCCCGTAGTAATGCCGCAGTATGGAAAGTGCGTCCAGCCCCTGCCGCGCCAAAGTCGCGGATCCCCATTGCTCCAGCCAGCGGGGACAGCTCACGCGGGAGCCGTCGCAGTACTGCGTAAACAACGGCTGCCGTATGCCGGGACGCGTCACGAATGTGGTGAAGAGCTCGTCGACTATGACGGATATGCTGTCGAATATGTTTCGCCCGTAATTGAACGACTGGTCGTATGCCGTTGAATTCGTGATGGTGAAGTTATACCCCTTATTGCGGTACCATTCGGTATATACCCGGTTAAGCGTAAACGAGAGTATCGCAAGCACATTCGCCCGTATGCTCTGCTGCGGCCATGTGGAGTATATTTCGCTGCTCGCGACATTCTTGATGTAATCCTTGAAAGGTATCCAGACATTCTGTGCGTCCTCGCTGGGCGCGCCAAGGTGCACCACCACATATTCCGGCACCACCGGTTGGGGCAGCACGGTCAGGCCCTGTCCCGGCGGCAGTGGCTTGACTTCCTCCTCGGGGATCTTGGGCGGAAACACGCCCCACAGCGTGTGCTGCGGTACATAGATATCCCTGGGCTGCGTCCTTAGCCGCACCTCCGGACGCAGTATGATATTCTGCACGGCGGTGGTGTCGGAGAGTATCTGCGTGCCCTCCACGCGTACGGGCTGAAAGCCGGACGCTTCGGCAAACACGTCGTATTCGGCATAGGGCTTGACTTCCGTTTCCGGCGTGAGAGAAAACTGCACGGGAGGTGCGTCGAGATCAACTATAGGTGTTTGCCCCGCGGAATCCGACGTCAGCATCTGTACCGTCTGCCCGCCGTTCCTCCCTGCGATACGCACCGATGCGTTTTGAACGGGATCGCCCTGGTCCACCGTATACACTCTTACCTGCAAACGGCCTGTGCGCCGCTCCATCGGGGTTTCCATATTATCCACCTCATATCAGTTGATGCGGCGCGCGGGCATGCGCCTAAACGGAAAAGCACCCGCTTTTGTATTACTATGCGGCCGTTTGCGCGGGCTGAACACGGCGGCGACGTATTTGTATACAGATTTTCAATAAAGAGGGTCTGTTGTCTCAGGCTGCGCTCATAAAATAGCAGCAGAACGGGTGCGTATGCCCGCAAGCAAGGAGTGCGCCGGCCATGTTCCCTCCTTATTACGCCTCACACCGTATACCTTCTTCCCCGCCTCCGCCGGGCGCCCCGGAATACTGCCCTTCTTTGAGTGGTATGGGCCCGGGGCTGATGGAGCAATATCTGCATTTGCAGGTTTACGCCTGGATGAAGGACGGGCAATCCTTCTGGATGTACCCGTCCATGCTGCGCAACGGCGACGTCATCGCATATATTTGGAACGGCTCCGAATGGGAGCATGCCAGCATACCGGTGAATGCGGTCGACAGCCTGCAATAGGAGGACGTCATGTCGGTAAACGACTATACCAGCCTTGCGGCGGGGCTGCAGCTCCAGTTGATGGGCGCGCAGCCGCAGGAGCTGCAGGAGCTTATCATCAAATACAGCGGCGACATCCTGCGCGCGGCGAACGAGCTTGGCGCGTTCGTGGAGCTGCTCGATGAAAACTACGCCATTATCACGCTGCCTGTCAGCGAGGTACCCGCGCTCTACAGCATACCTGAGGTTATCTATATCGAACGTCCCAAAAACCTGCTGTTTTTTCTGAGCGACAGCCTGCGCCAGGCGTGCATCACGTTCGTACAAAGCGAATTCGGCTTTCATCTTCGGGGCAGGGGCGTATTGGTTGGAATCATCGACTCCGGCATCGATTACACGCATCCGGATTTCAGGAACGAGGACGGCACCACCCGCATAGCATACCTGTGGGATCAATTCATGACAGGGCAGCCTCCCATGGGCTTTTCGCACGGCGTGGAATTTACGATGGAGCAGATTAACGAGGCGCTCAACGCCGTCGATCCGTACAGCGTCGTACCCAGCGAGGATCGGCAGGGTCACGGCACGGCCGTTTCCGGCATCGCCGCCGGCAACGGCAGGGCGAGCAGAGGCGTACAGGTCGGCGTCGCGCCCGAGGCTACGCTCATCGTCGTAAAGCTCGGCAATCTTGGCACGCAGAATTTTGCGCGCACAACGGAGGTCATGCGCGCGTTCAAATACATTATCACCCGTGCGGAAGAGCTTGGAATGCCTGTTTCCATCAATCTCAGCTACGGTACCAACGACGGTTCGCACGACGGCAATTCCCTGTTTGAAACCTATATAGACGACATTTCGGAGCGGTGGCGTACCGTCGTCAGCATCGCGACAGGCAACGAAGGGGCGGCGGGCCATCATTTTTCCGCCAACGTAGCCCAGGTCAACCCGGTACGGGTGGAGTTTGTGGTATCCGGTAATCCGCAGCAGGTGTATTTGGCGATGTGGAAGAATTTCGCGGATACGTTCACATATGAACTCATCTCTCCCGGCGGCAGAAGCACGGGCGTGCTCAGCAACCAGCAGGGCCCTACCAGCGCCACGCTGGATAACGTAAATGTAACCATATTCTACGGGCAGCCCACGCATTATACCGAGGCGCAGGAGATCTATTTCCTGCTGGAAGGGCAGCGCGCCCCCATATCGCCAGGGTTTTGGACGCTGGTGGTCAATGGCGTGAGCGTTGTGGACGGACGGTTCGACATATGGCTGCCCACCGTGGACGTTGTCGCCGCTGAAACGGCGTTTTTGAGCCCCGACGTCAACATTACGCTGACGCTGCCGTCAACATCGGAAAACGTCATATCGGTGGGAGGATATAATGCCCAGATCAACGTCATCGCGGATTTTTCCGGCCGCGGCTTTACCCGAGGCAACATATACCCCAAGCCTGACATAGTAGCGCCGGCAGTGGATATCACCACCGCGCGTGCCGGAGGCGGCTACGATTCCTTCACCGGCACCAGCTTTGCGGCGCCGTTTGTCGCCGGCTCCGCCGCGCTGATGATGGAATGGGGCATCATACAGGGCAACGACCCCTATCTGTATGGGCAGCGCGTAAAGGCGTTTTTACAGCGTGGCGCGACGAGGGACTTTCTGATCCAATATCCGAGTCCCTTGTGGGGCTATGGCACGCTCTGCCTGAATCGCACCATGAACGAACTTGTGGAATTTCAGAGAAGGGGAGGACCCATATGAGCATACCCGCAGCGATGGAGGAATTTATCGACAGCCCCACCACGCTGGATTTTATCGCGCGATGGACGGAGTATTTTGCGGATTTCGTACGCGACCACCCGCAGGTCATCACCAGCCAGCTTCTCGCGGGCAGGTATATGATCGGCTACGTGGATATTGCAAATCTGCAGCTCGTAGCGGAGGACCTCGGTTCCGCCTTCTACAGCGCTCTGCCCGTCGTCTGCGGGCTGCTCGATGCTGCCGCCCTTGAATCCGCGGGCATTCTGCAAGTGCAGGAGCAGCCCTTTCTCGATCTGCGCGGGCGCGGCACGCTCGTCGGGATCGTGGATACTGGCATCGACTATACCCAGCCCGCGTTTATATATGAAGACGGTACCAGTAAAATCCAATACCTTTATGACCAATCAGCGCGCGGCAACACGCCGGAGGGTTTTTATATAGGCACCGAATACACCAACGCGCAGATCAACGAGGCGCTTCAATCGGAAAACCCTTACGCCGTCGTGCCGCAACAGGATACGGTCGGCCACGGGACATTTCTCGCTTCCATCGCGGCAGGCAGGCGAATCGGGGATCAGATAGGCGCGGCGCCGGAAGCCGACCTGATCATCGTGAAGCTCAAACCGGCGCGGCAGTTTTATAGGGATCTGTTCCTGGTGCCGCCAGACCAGCAGAACGCGTATGAATCCACCGCCGTCATGGTGGGGATAGAATATATTCTGGAACGCGCGCGCGACCTCGGCCGGCCCGTATCCATATTACTGGGCGTAGGCAGCAATTTCGGCAGCCATGACGGCTTCTCCATATTCGAAGAATACCTCAGCGCCGTATCCAGCCAACGCGGCGTATGCATCACTGCGGCGGCGGGCAACGAAAGCCAGGCGAAGCACCATACGCAGGGCACCATACTTTCCGCCGGCGAGCAGCAGAATGTGGATATCCGCGTGGGCAGCAACGCAGGTAATATATTCATATCTCTGTGGAATACCGCGCCGGACCGGCTTTCCGTATCCGTGCGCTCGCCCACCGGCGAGATGGTGGGGCGCGTGCCCGCGCGCAGCGGTACCACGCTCCGTTCCCGCCTCATACTGGAGCGTACGACGGTGGAGGTGCAGTATTACTTCCCCGTCGAGGGCAGCGGCGGTCAGCTTACCGTGGTGCGACTGCTCGACGCCACGCCGGGCATATGGACCATCATCATCAACGGCGACATCATACTCGACGGTACCTACCACGCGTGGCTGCCGCTGACGGGGTTCGTATCCCCAACGGTCGAGTTTCTGACGCCCACCCCCTATTACACCATCGTGGTGCCGGCCACCTCCATGGGCCCTCTCACCGTGGGCGCATACAATAATGTGAACAACAGCCTGTATGTTCGCTCCTCCTGGGGACCTACGCGCCTTCCCTCCATGGCGCCGGATTTCGTGGCGCCGGGCGTCAATGTCATAGGGCTGTATCCCACCGGCTACGGGCCCATGGACGGCACCAGTGTGTCCGCGGCCATCACGGCGGGCGCGGCGGCGCTGCTGCTGCAATGGGGCGTCTTGGAAGGCAACGACGTGGCCATGAGCACTTACCAGATCCGCGCGTACCTAATCCGCGGCTGCAGCCGCTCGGATACCATCACGTATCCCAACGCGCAGTGGGGATATGGGCGGCTGAATCTGATCAGCTCATTTAATCTGATGCGGGAGTTATAAGCACAGCGCTTTGCGCGCCGTGCAATTAACAATGAAAAATGAACAATGAACAATGAAGGAAGAAATTCCTGCGGAATTTCGATCGCCGCCCCCTTGGGGCGGCGATGCTTTTTTGTGATAGCGTATGCAAATGCCTGGGACCCATATTTAGTAAAAGAAATTTTCTTCAGGGAATTTCTACAACCATTGTTCATTTTTAATTGTGCATTGTTCGTTTCATAAATAGCGTCTTATGACGCTCAGCGTATCGATAAACTCCTGTGAGCGGAGATCGAGTTGAAAAGTTGTGAAGTATTAAGCTTCAATCCGTCATTTTTCAGCGACATGTGCGGTGAAAGATGACACCTTGCGCGCTTTTTGCTGTGACAGCCTCTTTCAGAATGAAAGAGCCGAACAGCAAAAATGCGTGGAAAAACCTATCGGCAAAGTCCGCAGGACTTTGCCGATAGCCTGTAGCGTCTTATGACGCTTTTTAAGAATGCTTCTCAAGTAGCGCCTACCTATTCCCATGTGGTAGCATCAGAATAGGAAAAGCCGGAGAGCCGCGTTGGTGAAATACCGAAACGGCCCCGGCTTTCTTTGACCACAGAGAAAAGAGGGAGGAACATATGGCGGCAGTACAAAAACGGTTTTATGTGGCGCTGGATATCAAGCGGCCCACCGCCAACCGAGATTTCGAGGTGGTGGAAGGTGATAACGGCAACGTGCTGGAGATCGAGCTGACCGACGACGGAACGGCGGTGGATCTTTCGGGCTGCCGGGTGCTGGCGATATTCTCCAAATCCGACGGCGCTGCACAGCAGGACACCGACGGGCACGGCGTGGAGGTGGACGCGGAACAGACAAACAGACTGACTATCGCCCTGTATGCCACCAGCGTCGCGCCCGGTCTGGTGGAATGCGAGCTGCAGGTATACTCCGGTGAAGAATACGCCACGCTCGCCACATCGGCCAAGTTCAATTTCATGTGCAGGCGCGGCATCGCAAATGATGATGTCGTGCAGGCAACGGA
>JAEWWD010000082.1 GCA_023396535.1 Bacillota bacterium | reverse complement strand
TGCCATGCTTGCGCATCTGGATAAAAGCCATATAACCGTGCATACCTACCCGGAGTACCACCCTGAGACGAGCATTGCCACATTCCGGGTGGATATCGATATGGCTACATGCGGCCAGATTACACCGCTGCGCACGCTGGATTTTCTCATTGGCAGCTTTGATTCGGATATCATCACCATGGACTACCGGGTGCGCGGCTTTACACGCAATCTTGATGGTAAAAAGGTTTTCATGGACCATAAAATGACGTCCATACAGGAATACATCGACTCCGACATCCGGCTCAAATACGATGTCATAGATGTTAACGTATATGAAGCAAACCTCTACCATACTAAGATGATGCTTAAGGAGATCAACCTGCAAAACTATCTCTTTAACACCGATATTTATGAGCTTTCGCCGCGCGCCCGCCTTTCCATTATGGAAAACCTGCGGCGCGAAATGATTGAAATATTCAGCGGCCGGAATGTGTTCGATTGAGTAGTATCAGCGAATATCTCGTCAGAAAGGAGGCTGCTATGCTGGATCAAAACCGTGCGCCGCTCATGGAGGCGCTCAGCGAACTGCGAGCAACGCGCGTAGTTCCGTTTGACGTACCCGGCCATAAACGCGGAAAGGGCAATCCCGAACTCATGGCGTTTTTGGGGCGGGATTGTCTGAGCGTAGACGTCAACAGCATGAAGCCTCTGGACAACCTCTGCCACCCCGTCAGCGTCATCGCGGAATCGGAAGCGCTTGCGGCCGAGGCGTTCCACGCCGCGCATGCCTTTTTTATGGTAGGCGGTACGACGTCCAGCGTGCAGAGTATGGTGCTGCAGGCTTGCAAACCTGGCGATGAGCTGATTTTGCCGCGCAATGTGCACCGAAGCGCAATCAACGCGCTCATACTCTCAGGCGCGGTGCCGGTATATGTAAACCCCGAACTCGACGAACGGCTGGGTATACCGCTTGGCATGCGGCTCAAAAGCGTACGGGAGACTATACACGCACACCCTAACGCAAAGGCGGTATTCATCAACAACCCGACGTACTATGGAATCTGCTCCAATATCCGGGCCATTGCGCAAACTGCGCATGAACACGGCATGCTTCTTTTAGCGGACGAAGCGCACGGCACGCATTTTTCCTTCGGAAAGGATATGCCGCCCTCTGCCATGGCTGCGGGTGCGGATATGGCGGCGGTCAGCATGCACAAATCCGGCGGTTCGCTCACGCAGAGCAGCCTGCTGCTGGCGGGGTCCAATATCAACGCCGATCACCTTCGTCAGGTCATCAACCTGACCCAGACGACGAGCGGCAGCTATCTTCTGCTGGTCAGCCTGGATATTTCGCGCAAAAATCTCGCGCTGAACGCGGATGCGATATTCTCCCGCGTACAGGAGCTGACCAGCTACGCGCGGGACGAGATCAATCAGATAGGCGATTACTACGCCTACGGGACAGAGCTTGTCAACGGCGACAGCATATTTGCGTTCGACGAAACCAAGCTCTGCGTGAACACGCTCGGGCTGGGACTCGCGGGCATAGAGGTATACGATATCCTGCGGGATGAATACGACATACAGGCGGAATTCGGCGACCTCGGCAACATACTCGCCTACATATCCGTAGGCGACCGGGAACGGGATATCGAACGGCTGGTCGGCGCGCTGGCCGATATCCGCCGCCGGTATAAACGGCAGACAACCGCGTCCATACATCACCAGTACATAGAGCCGGAGGTATGTCTTTCCCCACGGAAGGCGTTCTACGCCGAAAAGGAAAGCAGGCCTGCCGATAGTTGCGCGGGAGAGATTGCCGGGGAATTCGTCATGTCCTACCCGCCGGGGATCCCCATACTCGCGCCGGGCGAACGCATTACGCCGGATATTCTCTCCTATATCCGCTACGCAAAGGAGAAAGGCTGTACGCTGACGGGACCTGAGGATCTTTCATTGGAACGGCTGAGCATTATCAAAGGAGGGCCGCTATGCACCTGACATTCACCGAAATGCATACGCCCCGCGTGGGGTTGATGATCGAGGTGGAGCGCCAGCTCTGCTCGGAGCAGAGCCCGTTCCAGCTGATAGAGATATTTGAAAGCAAAGAATTCGGCCGTTTCCTCGCGCTGGACGGATTCATGATGTGCGCGGAAAAGGATGAATTCATATATCACGAGATGATGACGCACGTGCCCATGGCTGTGAATCCAAGTATAGAGCGCGTGTTGGTAATCGGCGGCGGGGACGGCGGCGTTGTGCGCGAGCTGTGCCGGTACGACGGAATTACGCACATCGACCTGGTGGAGATCGACCGCCGCGTGGTGGAGCTGTGCGAGCAGCACCTCCCCAGCATCGCCTGCAAACTGCGCGACCCGCGCGTAACCATCCATTATCAGGACGGCATGCGGTTCGTCCGCAGCCGTGAAAACGCCTACGACCTCATCATCGTCGACTCGACAGATCCGTTTGGACCCGGCGAGGGGCTGTTCACGCGGGAATTCTACGGGCACTGCCATACGGCGCTCAGGGAGGACGGCATACTCGTCAACCAGAACGAGAGCCCCTTTTACGAAGAAGACGCCAAAGCCATGCAACGCGCGCATAAGCGCATAGCGGCCACATTCCCCGTGTGCAGGCTGTATCAGGCGCATATCCCCTCCTACCCTTCCGGGCATTGGATGTTCGGCTTCGCCTCAAAAGGCCTGCATCCCGTGCGCAGCCTGCAGGCAGCGGCCTGGAGGGCGCTCGGTATCCCCGCCCGCTATTACAACACCAACCTGCATCGCGCGGCGTTCGCGCTGCCCACCTATGTGGAGGAGATCGTAAAGCATGTGGAATAAAAACGAAACGACTTTTTTCGGCTTTGAAACTGCTTATGAAGACGCCGGTATTGTGCTTTACGGCGCGCCGTTTGATTCGACGACAAGCTATCGCCCCGGCACGCGCTTTGCAAGCGCCGCCATGCGCAATGAATCGTATGGACTTGAGACATACAGCCCTTATCAGGACGCGGACCTCTCCGATTGCGCCGTATTCGACGGCGGCGACCTCACTCTGTGCATAGGCGACGCGTCGCTGGCGCTTCGGGAAATTGAGCGCGCGGCGGGCGCCATACTCGCCGACGAAAAACTCCCCCTCATGCTGGGCGGCGAGCACCTGTGTACATTGGGCGCGGTGCGCGCCGCCGTGCAAAAATACACGGACCTTCATATCCTGCATTTTGATGCGCACGCGGATTTTCGGGAAGACTATCTGGGCGCGAAGCTTTCGCACGCCACCGTCATGCGGCGCTGTCACGAGCTTATTGGCGACGGGCGCATATTCCAATTTGGAATACGCTCCGGCGAGCGCGAGGAATT
This sequence comes from Bacillota bacterium, assembly GCA_023396535.1. Lineage (GTDB taxonomy): Bacteria > Bacillota > Clostridia > Christensenellales > CAG-138 > JAEWWD01. Next base: position 5,422 of record JAEWWD010000082.1, on the reverse strand, counting down.
TCGTTTTGCGAAATCGCACGCGAGCACGCAGCGCTTTGACCTGAACGGCCTGACGGAGACGCTGGATATGCTGGGGAATAAGCCCATATACCTGACGGTCGACCTCGACGTGCTCGACCCGTCCGTGTTCCCCGGCACCGGTACGCCGGAGCCCGGCGGCATAGGGTATCTGGAGCTGCAGCAGGCCGTCTGCATGATTGCGGAACGATGCGACATCGTGGGCTGCGATCTTGTAGAACTGAGCCCCCCGCTCGATACGAGCGGCGTATCCACCGTCGTCGCCTGCAAACTGCTGCGCGAGCTATTGCTAAAACTGAGCATGAAATAAGCCCCGGCGAACCGGAATAGTCATACGCACAACATCAGGAGGTAGTACCATGGGAAAAGCGCTCATCATAGGCTGCGGCGGCGTCGCCAGCGTCGCGATCCACAAATGCGTGCAGAACGCGGATGTGTTCACGGAGCTCTGCATCGCGAGCCGTACCAAATCCAAGTGCGACGAGCTTGCGAAGAAGCTCTCGGGCGGCAAAACCCGCATCACGACCGCGCAGGTGGACGCCGACCACACGGACGAAGTCATCGCGCTGATCGAACGGGAAAAGCCGGACGTCGTATTGAACCTCGCCCTCCCCTATCAGGACCTGACCATCATGGACGCATGCCTCGCCACCAAAACCCATTATGTGGATACAGCGAATTACGAGCCGCTGGATACCGCGAAATTTGAATACAAGTGGCAGTGGGCGTACCGCGATAAATTCCGCGAAGCGGGCATCACAGCTCTGCTGGGCAGCGGCTTCGACCCGGGCGTGACCAGCGTGTTCTCCGCATACGCCATGAAGCACTACTTCGACGAGATACACGAAATCGATATACTCGACTGCAACGGCGGCGACCACGGCTATCCGTTCGCCACCAATTTCAACCCCGAGATCAATATCCGCGAGGTAACGGCAAACGGCAGCTATTGGGAGAATGGCCAGTGGATTGAGACGCATCCCATGGAAATCAAGCGCGAGTACGATTTCAAGGGCGTGGGTAAAAAGGACATGTACCTGCTGCACCATGAAGAACTGGAGAGTTTGGCGCTGAACATCAGGGGCATCCACCGAATCCGCTTTTTCATGACGTTTGGCCAGAGCTACCTTACACACCTCCGCTGCCTGCAAAACGTGGGTATGACCAGCATTGAGCCCATCAACTACAACGGCATGGAGATCGTGCCGCTGCAGTTCCTCAAGGCCGTATTGCCTGACCCGGCCTCCCTCGGCCCGCGTACGGTCGGCAAAACCAACATCGGCTGCATATTTAGGGGCGTGAAGGACGGCAAGGAGAAGACCTATTACGTCTACAACATCTGCGACCACCAGGAGTGCTACCGCGAGGTGGGCAGCCAGGCCATCAGCTACACCACGGGCGTACCGGCTATGATAGGCGCCATGCTGGTTATGAACGGTACCTGGCAGAAGCCCGGCGTATACAACATGGAAGAGTTCGATCCCGATCCCTTCATGGACGCGCTGAACAAGTGGGGCCTGCCGTGGGAGGAGGATTTCCACCCGGTGCTGGTGCCGTAACATGCGCCCGGAATTCAAATCCCTGCGAACTCCATGCTATGTGGTGGAGGAAGCGCTGCTATTGAGGAATCTCGAGATACTCAAGAACGTGCAGGAAGAAAGTGGCGCGAAGATACTGCTTGCGCAGAAAGCGTTCTCCATGTTCCGAGTATACCCGCTCATCGCAAAATACCTGTGCGGTACGGCGGCAAGCGGGCTGTACGAAGCGCGGCTGGGGCGCGAGTACTTCCCCGGCGAGGTGCACGTATACTCCCCCGCTTACCGGGAGGATGAGTTTGAGGAAATCCTCGCTGTTGCCGACCATATTATATTCAACAGCTTCGATCAGTGCCGCCGCTTTGGCTTCCGGGCTCTCTCCGCCGGGAAATCCTGCGGGTTGCGCGTCAACCCGGAATGCTCCACGCAGGAAGGGCATGAAATCTACGACCCCTGCGCGCCGCATTCCCGCCTCGGCGTCACGCTTGAGAACTTCGAGCCAAGCGCGCTTTCCGGCCTGTCCGGCCTTCATCTGCATACCCTGTGCGAGCAGGATGCGGACGCGCTAGTAAAGACAGTCGCGGCGTTCGAAAAGAAATTTGGCCAATACCTGAATGGCATGCAGTGGCTGAATCTTGGCGGCGGACACCATATTACGCGCAAAGGCTACGATATCCCGCTGCTGGTAAATACGGTGAGAAGGCTCAGCGAAACATACGGCGTCACGGTATATCTGGAGCCGGGCGAGGCGATCGCGCTGGACGCGGGCTTCCTCGTGACCACGGTGCTGGATACGCTGTGCAACGGCATGGATATCGCCATACTGGATACCTCCGCCGCCTGCCACATGCCGGACGTTTTGGAAATGCCCTACCGCCCCAACATCATAGGAGCGGGAGAGCCCGGCGAAAAGGCGCATACATACAGACTGGGCGGGCCAACGTGCCTCGCGGGGGATATCATAGGCGACTATTCCTTCGAGGAATCTCTTAAGCCGGGAGACCAGCTGGTATTCTGCGATATGGCGATCTACTCCATGGTCAAAAACAACACGTTCAACGGTATGCGCCTGCCCGATATCGTGCTGAAGAAAAAGGACGGCAGCATGGAGCTTGTGCGGCAGTTCGGATACGAAGATTTTAAGTGCAGGCTATCGTGAATAGCATTTCAAAATTCTTTCGCCCCGTACCGCGTTAACCCGGTACGGGGCGTTTCATCTCATGATTTAACGGATAATAGTAGTTGGCATCTTACGCGCAATTCGAGCCGCCTGCCGGATGCAGCCATTTCTTTTGCGCCGCGTTCCAGCGCATATACAACAGGCTTGCGATCCACGCATCAGGCAACAGCTTTCCAAACAAGCTTAACGTACGGTTGACAAATCCGGGGATATACGTACGCCTCCCCGCAAGCGCGCGGGAGATGGTATGCCGCGCCACCAGGCCAAGCTGATTGGTCGTAACATTCCCCCAGAAGCCCTGCGCGGCAATCCCCCTGAGCGCCGCCTGCGTGGTGGGCAAGCCGCCCGGGCATAACGCAAGCACGCGTACGTCTTCTTTGCGCAGCTCCTGCCCCAGGGCAATGGAAAAATCCAGCAGGAAACGCTTGCTGGCGGCATACGTCGCCTTGAGCGGTATCGGATACAGCGAAGCCAGACTCGAAACGGTGACGATATGAAACCTGCCCTGCGCGCGGCGCTGCAGCGCCGCGTGCGTTACACGGAGCGTGGCCTCAATATTCAGCCGCACGATGCGCAGTATCTCTTCGCTGGTGCGGGTCAGGAACCCGCCCTCATAATCGACGCCCGCGATGTTGAGCAGCATGTTGGGCTGGACACCCTCTGTGTCCATATCCGCGAACATGGCTTTGACGTCCGCGTCGCTGGTTAAATCGCACGCACGGCAATACGCGTTGACGTCAAACTGCCGGCGCAGTCCGCCCGCAAGCTCCGTGAGCGCCGCTTGCGAGATATCCGTCAGATACACGTCATACCCGCGCCGTGCGCATTCCACCGCCATAGCGCGGCCAAGGCCGCCCGTAGCTCCGGTAATCATTACGATCATACTGCTTCCTCCCTGAATTTCACGCCGCACAGCGTCTCGCTTAGCGTCAACAATCGCTCTGACGCCTGCGCGTCGTCCACATACCGCGAATATCGCCGCGGCGTGCAGTTGTAGTAATACAATCCCTCCGGCGTGGGCTGCCGGCTGCAGAGATAGGCGTATGTCTGCGCGGGGATTTCCGGCCTCACGCCGCCAAGCCTGCGCAGCGACCAGAACTGACTGACCGGAAACCCCGTGCTTTTGCTGCCGATCTCCGTGTTGACGAGGCCGGGATCCACCACATACATCCGCACGCCGCCTGAAGCATAGCGCCGGTTGAACGCCTGCGCGAACAGCATGCCGCATACCTTGGATTGCTTATAGGCCGCAAGACAACTGTACCGCTTTTGCAACATGATGTCGTCCCAACGCACGCGTATATGCCTGTGCGATCCGCTGCCCGTCCACAGCACCCGTCCGCCGCGCAGCATCAGCGCGTTCAACAGGCGATGCGTTAACAGTACGCCGGAAAGATAGTTCAGCGCGAACTGCTGCTCGTACCCCTCCGCGGTGGTCGTATACCAGCTCCGCACGCCGCCGGCGTTGAGAATAAGCGCGTCCAATCCCCCATTTTCCTTCTGCGCGAGTATATCCAGTATTTCCTCCGCCGCGCCATGCACCTGCGCCTGCTGCATGAGGTCTGCTGTGATAAACCGGATATCCGCGCCGGGCAGCAGCGCCTGCAGGCGCTCTTTCGCTTCCTCACAGCGTTGAGCCGACCGGCCTATGCCGATTATGCGCCAGCCCTGCTGCAGCAACGTATTTGCGACCTCATAGCCTATCCCGGAGGTCGCCCCGGTAATAACGGCAGTTTTCATTGTAATTCTCCTTTTATCGCATCGCAGACCTGCTGCGGCAAATACAGCTTGATATCCAGCGCGTACGGCTGCGGAAACATGCCCAGGAACCTCTGCGGGAAAGGCGTTTGCGTCACTGTGAGTACGCCATCCTTTTGGGTTACCGACAGTATCTGCTCCATTGCGAAGTTCTGCTCCAGCCAGGCGGACGCATGCGCCTCCACACGAAAATCGGATTGCGAGGGAATAAGCTCTACGGACGCGCCACGCATATCAAGCCCTGCGGCGGTAATCGGCTCCTGCAGCGGATAGACCGTGCTCTGGTCATACTGCCACAACATATGATCGCCCACGATTACGCCGCAGGTGACGGCCGCGCCAACCAGACCTACCAGCAGCGAAAGCCAGAGCACTTTATCAATACGTTTCATACCGCTCCCTCCTTCCGGACGCTTTTATGCATCAGACGCTCCGCAAGCACCGGAAATCTCGATATCGTCCTTTTCCAGAGGCCTGCGCTGCCACGGCAGCCGAGCAAGCCAAACGAGAAGAAGAACAGCGTCAGAAACCCCGCAAGCAGCGCATACATCTGATACCCGCGAATGAGCACCACGATGCAGCACGCGAGAATGGCGGCCGCCACAGCCAGTATCCCCGCCGCCGCCGCAAAGAGCGACACTAGCACCGATACACCTATCAGATACAGGCAAACCATAGTCAGTCCGCCAAGAAGCTGGTATCGCGCCACAGCGCCCAGCATGCGCAACACGTTTTGGAAACCCGTGGAACTCTTTGCGCGCTCCACCGCGTAATCCGCCTGGTACATGCGGCCGATTTGCTTTGGATCGCCGAGCGCGCGAGCAATTTCCTCCTCGGATTTGCCGTCGGTTAATCCAGCCTCGAAATGCTCCCGGTAATCCGCCAATATCTCTTTCTTTTGCGCTACGGACATGGAGCCCAATGCGCCGGA
>JAEWWD010000050.1 GCA_023396535.1 Bacillota bacterium | reverse complement strand
GGCGCAAAAGCAGATGGACGCGCTGGCTGAGAAGAACCTGATCGCAGCCGATACGCGCAAGGATCTGCTCGTGAACAAGGTCGTGCTGATATTGCCGGCAAACAGCATGGCGGATATCAAATCCTTCGAGGATGTTGTCACCGATAAAGTAAAAATGGTCGGCGTCGGCGAATCCTCCGTGCCCGTAGGCCAGTATGCCGAAGAAGTGTTCACCACGCTGGGCGTATGGGACCAGGTGAAGGCAAAGGCCAATTTCGGGACCGACGTGCGCCAGGTGCTCAGCTGGGTAGAATCCGGCGATGTGGACTGCGGCATCGTATACGCCACGGATGCGGCCACCACCACAGGAGTTAAGATCGTAGCGGAAGCGCCCGAGGGGAGTCATAAGCCTGTCGTGTATCCCGCGGCCGTACTCGCAAATGCCGCGCAGTCCGATGCGGCCAAGGCGTTCCTCGATTACCTCTCCTCGGATGACGCCGTCGCCCTGTTCGAAGCCGCCGGCTTCACCATGTATCAGGGTTGACCGGGGTTAATAATAGCGATACTATTTGAGAAGCGGACAGTATGCCCGGCGGCTTGCCGCCTTGTATCAAAAAGTGCCCTGCGGCACTTTCACCCGAATGGCACATTCGGGTATTCCCAGAGGAATGATGTGCAGCTTATAGCTGCACCACCAATTTTAGGTTTACAGGACCGCCTGCATCTTCAATGCGGTCGGCGGTTCCTGCAGGGAAAGCCTTGCGCGGCAAGGCTTTCGCGAGCGCCGCACATGTCGCCGCTCGCGAAGAAAGTCTCCGGGGGCGCGCCCCGAACCCCCTTTTGGGGAATGGGCATATCTTTCCAACATCTAGGAGTCATGCATGGATATATCCCCGCTGTTCATATCCCTCAAGGTCGCTTCGGTCGCGACAGCCTTCACGTTTTTTCTCGGCCTGTTCGCGGCGTGGCGGGTGGCCCGGGGCAGTCGTTTCAAAGGCCTGATCGACGGCCTGTTCACGCTGCCCATGGTGCTGCCGCCCACGGTGGTGGGCTTCTTCCTGTTACTGCTGTTCGGGAAGAACGGCCTGCTCGGGCAAACGCTCGAAAAACTAGCGCTGTCCGTGGTGTTTACGTGGCAGGGCGCCGTTATCGCCGCGGCGGTGGTATCCTTCCCGCTCATGTACCGCGCGGCGCGTGGCGCGTTTGAGCAACTGGATCAAACTCTCGTGTATGCGGCGCGCACGCTGGGTATGCCGGAGCGGCGCATATTCTGGCGGGTGGTGCTGCCGGCCTGCTGGCCGGGGGTCGCGGCGGGGGCTGTGCTGTCCTTTGCGCGCGCATTGGGAGAATTCGGCGCGACGGCTATGCTTGCGGGCAACATTCCCGGCAGAACCCAGACGATGTCGCTTGCCATCTATTCTGCCGTGGCGGGCAATAACCGTGAAAAAGCGTACCTTTGGGTGGCAATCATCATGGTCATCTCTATCGCTACGCTGATGCTGATGAACCGCTTTGCGGAGTATCAGCAGCGCCGTGTTGGGAAGGCGGGGCGAGATGTTATCGGTTGACATTAGAAAGAAACTAGGCAATTTTCAGCTTAACGTACAGTTTGAAACGGGCGACGGCGTGCTGGCGTTACTGGGCGCGTCGGGCTGCGGCAAGAGCATGACGCTCAAGTGTATCGCGGGCATTGAAACGCCGGACGAAGGGCATATAGAGCTGAACGGCCGCGTGCTGTTCTCCTCAAAAGCGCGCGTCGACCTTCCGCCGCAGCAGCGGCGGGTGGGTTACCTGTTCCAGAGCTGCGCGTTGTTTCCGCACATGACGGTGTGGCACAACGTGGGCGCGGGCGTGCGAATTACGGACCGCGCGGAGCGGGAAAACATCATACGGGAAAAGATACAGAGCTTTTATCTCGCCGGCATGGAGCACAAATACCCGTCGCAGCTTTCGGGCGGGCAACAGCAGCGCGCGGCGCTCGCGCGTATGCTCGCGAGCGAACCGGAGGCCATACTGCTGGACGAGCCGTTTTCCGCGCTGGACAGCTATCTCAAATGGCAGCTTGAGCAGGAGCTTTTTGCGGCGATGGAGCCGTTTGGCGGCTCCGCAGTGTTCGTATCCCACAACCGGGACGAAGTATACCGTCTGTGCGACAGGGTATGCCTGATCGATAACGGCAAGTCCGAGGGCGTATCGGATCTGCGCACGATCATGGAGCAGCCGGGTACGCTGTCGGCCGCGCTTCTTGCAGGTTGCAAGAATTTTTCCCGCGCGCAACGCCTGCGCGACGGATTGGTTTTTGCGCAGGATTGGGGGGCGGAACTGGACTGCAGCCGGAATATTCCCGAGGATACCGCCTATATCGGCGTTCATGCGCATCGTATTGCGCTCTGCGCCGAAGGCGGGCCAAACGCCATCCGCTGCCGCGCATTGCGCGTTACGGAGGATATGTACCGCGCCATCGTGCTGCTCCAGCCCATATCGGCCGGCGGCGGAGATTTCTCCCGCATCCGCATGGAGCTGCCCAAAGAAAAAACCGCCGGCCTGAAAAAGGACGACGGGCTGACCATCCGAATGGACGCGGCGGATATACTCTTGCTGAAATAGTATTCAGTCGTCCCGATTAAGCGCCATCTGGGACTATCTTGCACAGTCGCCGGATACGCCGCGCAGCGTCTCTACGGCGTGGGGCAATACCGGCAGCACGATCTCCATGCATTCCCGCACGGCTTTGGGGCTTCCGGGCAGGTTGATGATGAGAGTCCGGCCGCGAATGCCCGCCGCCGCGCGCGAAAGCATGGCGCGGTTCGTGATGCGCATGCTGTGCGCCCGCATGGCCTCGGGTATGCCGGGCGCAAGGCGCTCGACGACGTCGAGCGTGGCCTCGGGGGTGACGTCCCTGGGGGTGAAGCCTGTGCCGCCGCTGGTAAGCACCACGTCCGCCACGTTTTCGTCGCACAGCTTCATCAGTGCGGCGGCAATCTGATCCCTGTCGTCGGGCAGCAGCAATTGCGCCGTGATTTCGGCCTGCCCGTCGAGCAATTCCCGAAGAGCGGGTCCGCTCAGGTCCTCTCGCTGTCCGGCGAAGCCCTTGTCGCTCAGTATCACGATGGCGGCGCGTATGGGGTTCATGTAGTATCCTCCTGCAGGTTAAGCTATGGCCTTATCATACCACGCCTGTAAGGAAAAGCAATCCGGCAAGCGGCGGGGCCACAGTCTTGCCGTCCTGCGGCGGCCGTGGTATTTTGGAATTAGTTCTGAACATAATACATACGGTTACCCGAAAGGAGCCACTGATGGACGAGAAATCGATGCTGCTGGAACAACTGCGCGCGCAGGAGAACGGGCGCGCCTACGCGCTGGTAACACTCATCAAAGCGGAGGGCTCCACGCCGCGCAGCTCCGGCAAAATGCTGGTGTATACGGACGGCAGTATTTCCGGTACGATTGGCGGCGGGCAAGCGGAGCGCCGCGCCATACGCGACGCGGTCGCGTGCATAGCGAAGCGGCAAAACGCCTTCCTCGAATACGATATCACGGAAGAGAACAAGGCGCACGGCATGCTGTGCGGAGGGAATGTCAGCGTATATATCGAGGTATGCGCGCAAAAGCCGCGGCTTATCCTATGCGGGGCGGGGCATGTCGGCGGCGCGCTCATACCGGTCGCGAAAACGGCGGGCTTTGAGGTCACGCTGCTGGACAGCAGGCCCAAGGAAGTCATACAGGAGAAAATCGACAATGCGGACCGCTTCATTCCCGTGGAGGAGTTCGGGAAGGGAATCGAGCAGTTGGAGCTGGAGCCCGGCGCTTTCTTCGTGATTGCCACATTCGGGCATATGCACGACGGAGAGGCGCTGTACGCCGCGCTGCAAAAGCAGGCGGCCTATATCGGCATGATCGGCAGCCGTTCCAAGGTGGGCAAGCTGTTCGATACGCTGATGGAGCGGGGCGTTACGGCGGAGCAGCTTGCGGCGGTATACAGCCCTGTTGGCCTCGATATCGGCGGGGAGACGCCGGAGGAAGTGGCAATCTCCATCATGGCGGAAATATTGATGGTCAAATACGGCGCAAGCGGCCGCCACATGCGCGAAAAGCGCGATTGGCAGCCGGCTTTGCAGTAGCCGGTAGGGTTTAAAATACCAGTACGCCAAGGTGCTCCAGCAATATCTTGACGCCTATCAGTATCAGCACAATACCCCCGGCAACCTCCGCCTTTGCGCTCAGAGGGCCGCGGAATACGTTGCCCAGCTTTACGCCCAGCACGCACAGCGAGAATGTGATACAGCCGATCAGCCCGGCTGCGGGGACGATGCGTACGTTCAAAAACGCGAACGTAATGCCGACGGCCAGCGCGTCTATGCTGGTAGCGATGGCGGAGAGCAGCAGCGTCTTAAAGCCGAACGCATCCCGGTCTGCGGGACATGCGCAGTCCTGATCGGTTGGGCATGCGCCGCCCTTCACGGAATCGTATATCAGCTTGCCGCCGATGTAGCTTAGCAGCCCGAATGCGATCCAATGATCGACCGGCATGATGTAGTTTGCAAACTGTGTACCGAGGAAAAAGCCAAGAAGAGGCATCAGCGCCTGAAATACGCCGAAGAAGCCGCCCGTCAGCAGCGCTTTGCCGTAATGCATGCGCCTCATGGACAGGCCCTTGCATACGGAAACGGCGAACGCGTCCATCGACAGGCCCAGCGCCACAAGTGTCAGTTCCCAGGTCGCCATGTTGTTACCCCCATCTGTTAATCTGCCGTAAAAAAAGACTCACGGGCAGTATCACCTGCCCATGAGTCTTGTTAACATACTGAATAATCAGTATAACAGGCAAACCAGGCCAATTGGCCAGCATGTTGACTTGCCTTCGCGGGAAATCCGCGCAACTACTCCCTCATGGAAATACCAGCAAAGTATACCATGTATGTACGCGGATTACAACATACCGCGACAAATATATACCCGATCAGCGCGCATTGCCTGCGTGCAGCGCGTCCAGTATGGCGGCAAGCGCCGCGGCGGGAAGCTGGCCGGGGGCGGATACCTCTTCCGCCGCGCAAAACGTCAGCGCGGAGCCGAACATTTCCCCCGCAATGCGGCTGATTGCGCCCAAGTCCCCCATGGAGATGCAGAGATACGGCCTGTCCGCCAGCCTTTTGAATTCGGCGGAAGCCGTGAGCAGCGCCAGCACGTCCTCGGTGTTTTTCGGCATGCAGGCGAGCTTGGGAATATCCGCGTTGAGCGCCTGCATGGCAAGCAGCGTGCGTACGATTTTGTCCTTCGGCGGAGTAGCGGAAAAATCATGGCTGGAAACCACGGATAGAGCCCCCGACGCCCGAATATCCGTTAACAGAGATTGGACGGCGCTTTCGCCCGCGGAAAGCTCCACGTCGATCATATCCGCGTCGCCGCTTTGCGCGGCCCGGCGGTTGAGCGCGCTATACGCATCCGGGGATATGCACCCTTCGCCGCCTTCTTTGTGGGTACGGTATGTGAACAGCAGCGGTATGGCCAGCGCATTGCGCAATTGCCCGAGCGTTTCGAGAATTTCCCGTGCATCTGCCTGCAAATGATCGGCCCGCCATTCCGCAATATCGACGGGCAGACGGATAAGCCGCGCGGCCTGCGCGAGCGCCTGCTCCCGCGTGCGCGCCACGATGGGGGCGATAAGCTTGGGGCGGCCGTCCCCTATACGAAGGCCGCGGACGTCATAAATGCGCATAATCGCCTCCAGAGGAATCAGGCTAAACAGAATGGGATTAGAATTCCGGTTTCAGGCTGCGGGCAAAGAGCCGCTCCAGCCCTTCCCGGGCGTCGAGCCCCTTGTACAGCGCGTCGTACACCGCGGCGCAGATGGGAAGCTCCACCCCGTAACGCGCGCCCAACGTTATCAGCGCTTCGGCGGTGGAGACGCCTTCGGCGAGTTCCCCGTACGCCTCACCCTTTACAAAGGATTCGCCATACTTGCGGTTGTGGCTGTACTGGGAAAACACCGTTGCGCCGTAATCGCCCAGATGGCATAATCCGTATGCGGAAAGCGCGTTTCCGCCCATGGCTTCGATGAGCCGGCTGATCTCGCGCGTGCTGCGGGAGATCAGCGATCCCTTGAGGGTAGGCAGGCCCAGCCCGTCCAGCATGCCTGCGGCTATGCCTATGACGTTTTTTGCGGCGGCGCCTATCTCGTTGCCCAGCATATCCTGCCCGTAGTAAAAGCGTATGAGCTCGCTTGAAAAGGCGCTCACTAGTTCGCGCTTATACGTTTCATCCTCGCTGTCGATGACCATGCAGTTTGGGATTCCGGCGCAGAATTCCTGCACGTGGCCGGGGCCCAGCCATACGGCGATGGGGCAAAACGGGGCGTATTCCGCCACGATCTCGGACAAACGCTGGCCCGAATCCATCTCTATGCCCTTCATGCACAGCACGAACGCCTTGCGGGCGATGTCAAGCCCGGCAAGCTCCCGCATCAGCGCGCGCAGTCCCTGCGCATTGACGGATATGATAATGGTGCCCGCGTTCATGACCTCCGAAAGAGCGGAGGTAAGCCGGACGCTCTGTGGCAATGTAAGCAGTCCGTTGGAACGTGTCTCCATAAAAGCTTGCATGTGGGGGGAGGAAGACCTGCCGTAAAGCGTAACACAATGGCCGGTCCGGTCGAGGTACCAGGCCAGGAAAGCCCCCCATCGTCCACAGCCAATAACGCCAATCTGCATATGCAAAATCCTTTCCAATAGGGACGACGTCTGTCGGGAATTGTTATTTCCCGTTTGTGCAGGCGGCTACAAACGCCTGGAACAACCGCAGGGAAGCCTCGTCCTCCCGCAGCATGAATTCCGGGTGCCACTGTATGGCATGCACAAAAGTCTTGTGCGGCGCGTACAGCGCCTCTACCAGACCGTCCTCGGCGATTGCCATGGGCAAGAGCCCAGGCGCAAGCACTTTCACGCCCTGATGGTGGCAACTGTTGACCTGCAGCTTTTCCTGCCCCATCAGCTTCGCGAGCGGGGTTCCCGGAAGCAGCAGTACCGTATGGCTGGGTTTGTCGTAGGG
>JAEWWD010000249.1 GCA_023396535.1 Bacillota bacterium | reverse complement strand
CCGTCAATATCGATCCTATCGACGCCGGTGCGCTCAGCGACAGGCGGTGGCTTTCCTTCATACTGGAGCAGGCGCTCTCCAACGCCGTGAAGTACACGCCCGCCGGTTCCATCCGCGTTTCGTTTGGAAATAACCGCCTGACTGTGACGGATACCGGCATCGGTATACGTCCGGAGGACCTGCCGCGCATATTCTCCAAGGGGTACACGGGCCAGAACGGCCGGCTGGATAGCCGCGCCTCCGGCATTGGGCTGTATCTCGCCAAAAAAGCGGCGGACGCGCTGAATATCCGCCTGAGCGTACAATCCCGCGTGGGGGAAGGCACGACATTTACGCTGATACTCCCTCCGCCCGATACGGTGCTGTATACGTGACAAAATTGTTCGTTTGACAGGCCGAACTGTAAGCCGCCGCCATGGTTGCGGGGCTTTTTTCGGTATAGGATAGTTGCATCAGGTATTTTGGAGGTCTGTTATGGAATTGCTGCAGGTGCAGAACGTAAAAAAGATATACAACCTCAAGCGCAGGATGCAGCAGTGCGTCGCGCTCAGGCAGGTAAGCTTTGATGTAAGCGAGGGCGAGTTTCTCGCCATTATGGGGCCGTCGGGCAGCGGAAAAACCACGCTTTTGAACATCATCGCGTCGCTGGACCGCCCCACCGAGGGCGACATACTGCTCGACGGAAAGCCGTTTTCGGGTATCCGCGAACGGGAGCTTTCGGAATTCCGCAGGAAGCATCTCGGGTTCGTGTTTCAGGATTTCAATCTTCTGGATAATTTCTCGCTCAAGGACAACATATTGCTGCCTCTCGTGCTCTCCAATACGCCGCTTGTGGAAATGGAGCGGCAGGTCGCGCTCTCGGCGCAGATGCTGCACATAGAGCCGCTGCTGAACAAATACCCCTACGAGGTTTCCGGCGGCGAGAAGCAGCGCACGGCTGTGGCGCGCGCCGTCATCACGAACCCGCGCCTCATACTGGCGGATGAGCCGACCGGCGCGCTCGATTCCAAGACCTCCGCCAATCTTCTTGGCATATTCCGCACGCTGAACCAGGCCGGCAAAACCATACTGATGGTTACGCACAGCGCGTTTGCGGCAAGCTTTGCTTCCCGCGTGCTGTTTATCCGCGACGGCGAGATATTCTCGCAGATCTACCGCGGGGAGAACACCAACCAGCAGTTTTTCGAACGCATCGTCTCCAACCTGTCTGTGCTGGGGGGTGCGGACGTTGGCTAAGGCGTTCTATTTTCGGCTGGCGTGCGGTAATCTTCGCCGCAACCGCAAGACGTTCTATCCCTATATACTCACGACGGCCATCATCAGCGGCGTATTCCTGCTCATAGGCGGGCTGCTGTTTTCCAAGGGGCTCGATAATCTTCCCACCGGTAAAACGGCTGCCAATATGTTCTCGCTGGGCATTGTGGTGTTCGCGATATTCGCGTTCTTCTTCATGGTGTACATCAACAACTTCATCGTGGGCAGGCGCAAGCGGGAATTCGGCCTGTACGGCATACTCGGCCTTGAAAAACGGCACGTCTCGCGCGTGCTGACCTGGGAAAACCTGCTTACGCTGTGCGCGGGGGTGGCGCTGGGCGCGCTCATCGCGCTGGTATTCGGGCGGCTGCTGTTCCTGCTGCTGCTCAGGCTCATCCACGCGGCGCCCAACAGCGCGTTTTCCATATCCCCTGTCGCCTACGCGCTGACGGCTGGGCTGTTCTTCGCCGTGTTCGTGGTGACGTCGCTGCTCAACCGAAGGCAGGTGCGGCTTGCGAGCCCCATCGAGCTGATGAGCAGCGAGAAACGCGGCGAGAAAGACTCCGTGCTCATGATACCGCTGACAATGGTCGGCCTCGGGCTTTTGATCGCCGCGTATTATTACGCGTGGAGTATCGTGCAGCCCGGCGTGGCCCTCGGCATGTTCTTCCTGCTGGCCATGCTCGTCATCGTAGCAACCAACATACTTTTTACCTCGGGCAGCATTGCGGCTCTTCGGGCGCTGCGCGCCAACAGGCGGCTGTATTACAAACCGCGCAACTTCATCGCCATAGGCTCCATGTTTCAGCGCATGCGCCAGAATGCCAAATCCCTCGCGACCATCTGCATTCTCTCTACCATGCTCGTCGTTACGGTGTCCGGCACGCTGTCGCTGTATCTGGGGCGGGAGCAGATGTATGCGGGCATGTACCCCTATGACATGTACGTGCGGGTGGGCAGGGAGACCCCTGCGCAATCCGTACGGGAAATAGAGAGCGCCATACTGGATCTGGCCGAAAAACATGACGTTACGCTGACGTCCGATAAAAGTAAGCTAGTTTATGATATGCCGACTGACGGTGGCTATATCCGTGACAATTATGTCAAAGAGGCTGCCGTTTGGGTGGATACGCAGCGCCTGATCTGCTTTGACGGCGGCATGCGCTTCGATGTGAACGGTACGGAGGAGAATTGCCTCGCCTTCGCGGCGGACGTGCGCGCGCTTAACCACGAGCTGTTCCCGGGAACGGATCTCATCACCGCAAACGACGTGTTCAGCGCGCGGCAGGACGGCTACGGACTCTACGGCGGGCTGCTGTTCCTGGGGGCGTTCTTCGGGCTGCTGTTTCTGGCGGTGACGGTGCTTATCATCTATTTCAAGCAGATTTCAGAAGGCTATGAGGACAAAGCGCAGTTTATGATACTGCAGAAGGTCGGCATGGACGACGCGCAGGTCAAATCCACCATCAACCGGCAGGTGCTGTTCGTATTCTTCATTCCGCTCGCCATGACGATACTGCACATGGTTTTCGCCAGCAAAATCATGGCGCGCATGCTGCAGACGTTCATGCTTTACGACTGGGGGCTGGTGCTCGCCTGCATCGGCGGCGTTTGCGTGGTGTTCGCGCTGTTATATCTGACGGTATACCTGCTTACGTCCAAGGTGTATTACCGTATCGTCAAGTGGTAGCACCCAAAAGGACTCTGTTTGCACGGGAAAAAGAGCCGTTCAGCGAACGGCTCTTACTTGTCGGTTCAGTACGAAAAGGGGACAACAACTCTCATTTGCAAGTTTAGTATACCAAGCCCTGCGGCTTGTTTCATCACAAAAGCGTTACAAGAGTTTCAAGTCTTTCTGAGGAAATTCTTAATTCTTTTCTTAGCATATTTAAGAAGGTGTTTTAGTAATCCTCCTGTACAGATTCTGAGAGATACTCTCAAGCACAAATGGCAAAAAGCGTGTTAATATGGTTCTAGTGAGCACGGGGAAAGCCTCGTGCAGAAGAGTCTGCGCGCTTTTTATGGAAAGCTGAGTACAATATTCGATACTTGAAAGAAATGCTTAGAACGGCAGATATGCCTTGGGACATACGACGGATGGGCGAAAATATGGTTAAAAGTGTTGAACAAATCGTGGACATTAATCCGCAATTCGTAAGCTTAATAACCAAGGATATAATTGATCAGGGAATTGAAAATATTGATACATTCGTTCCTCAAACGGCTAGCTATGTGTCCAGTCTTAAGCAGAGTGTATCTTCCAAAAACAAAGAAAAATACTATTCCCAAGCGAAGGAGTGGGCATTGGAACATCTGCATCCACCACGGTACTGACGAACACTGCAATAAAATACCCAAGCAGGTATGCCCGCAACCAACGGGTATTCGGCTTGCCAGATAGCAACGCGAAACTATCCCGAATATGCATATTTGACTCTCTTCGGACGAATATGCCACCAGTATACCATTCTTCACAAAATGGTAACAATAGAAATAAAGAATGATTAGGATGATAAAGCGATGAACAGCTCTAAGAACGCATATCGCGGGATTTTTGCTGACCTATGTGTGCACGGCCATCGGCGTACTCCTGCTGCCGCCGTTCATCCGGTTCGTGGCATACATTCATAAACAAAAGAAATTATCTAGAATCCCTAAAGACCTCAAACAACGCAATAGAAGTCCGCTTAGTCCGCCGCCGGGGGTTTATCAGCCTCCGCTTCGGATGCAATCTGCACCCGCATACCGGTACATTCCCCGGTCATTTTTCCGTTTTGCGCTGCGGCGCTGCCTGCCACATACGCGGTGACGCTTGTATACCCATCCACATAGCATAACGGTCGCAGTGTCAGCGTGCTATTCGTCTTATTATAAGAGAACGAACACGGCATGGCGTTGCCTGCGTCGTCCGTCAGGTACACTGCCTTGTTCCAATCCTGCTCTTCCGCCATGGGCAATGAAAATTGAATGCGGATGCTGAACGATCGGCTGCGCGGCACGCTGGTATCCTCCAACATCGCTGAGGTTTTTGTTTCTTCCGGCAGCGTGAGGAGCGGAATGCTTTTGATGCCTGCGCCCGAAGCGTCCGCGCCGTAATACAGCGTCGCGCCCTTTTGTTCCAGATACCAGAATGATCCGGAGTCGTCCAGCAGTTCCTTGCTCCCATCCGGCGCGAGGCGGTATAGAAACCCGTCGTTGGCGCTGATGTAATACAGCATTTCGTCAAAATACGCCATTGCATAACACGAATCGCCCTGTACGAGCGTTCTACGGTTGGTACAGTCGAGATCCATGCGGTCTATACTGTCGGCGTCGCAGATATACGCGGTATTGTGATCGATGTCAAACGCGTGGCAGAAGCCGTCCGCATACGCGTTCAGGCTGGTATCCGTACACGCGGGGGGAGCGCCGCGGTCGCCGCCGGGATAGCCGAGTATCATGGGGTCCGCGGGATACCCGGTGTTTATCAGGCTTTCTCTGCGCAACGAATCGTCCATGAACAGATACCGGCTGTTGTTGTGCGTATCCCACTCGTTTCCGGCGCCCCAGGTCACGTCCGTATGATAACGGGTTTCCCCTATCTTTACGATATTCCAGGCGTGGGCCTCCGTACAGACATACTCCGCAGTCAGGCCCAGCCGTGTAAGCGCATATTGCGTCAGCAGAGCATAGCCGCCGCAGATGCCCTGCCCCTCTACGAGTATGCCGTACGGTGTGAACGTCGTGTAGTTTTCCATATCCGAGGAATAGTCCGAATTCTCGCAGATAAACTGGTACACCGCCACCAGCTTCTGTATTTCCGAATAGCCGCTTTGTACGACGTTATTCTCCAGATGGCTGAGCCGCGCGAACAGCGTTTCCCTGTTTTTTGCGATCGTATTCTCATCCATATCGAGGTACCGGAATTTTACGGTGTTATGATCGTCGCTCAATTTGACACGGTCGAGGTCGAACAGCTCGAAACCGCACGCCCCGTACAGGCTCTCGGCCGACATGGTCTTTTCCCTGTCCGTCAGGTCGAAGCCCGATATGTCAAGGCTGGGCAGATACGCATAGGCCGCCTGATAAAGGGCGTTATACAGTTCCCTGTCCGGATGGTAAACGGCGAATGTGTTGGGATTGATTCGGGAATAGGGATCGCTTAAATCCGCCGCGTCCGCCGGCGGGTCCGAAACGAAACTTATGGATTGTACGCGCGGGCTGGGCGGCTCCGGCGTGGGGGACGGGTCGGGGTTTGCGCCGGGCGTGCCCTGCGCAGGGGTTTGCACACAGCCGCAAAGCAATAGACAAAGAAGAATGCAAGCGATCGCCCGCAGCCTGTTCATAGGAATGCACCTCTGTTTCCCGCATATCCACGGCGTTCTGATGCGTGACCCTGCTGAACAAGCGCGGATGTATATTTCCTGGGAAATAGCAAATTCGACACGCAGTTGCTGAACAGGTATGGTTAGTATACTCTCATTTTTGGCATTGAGCAAACTTAGAGCAGCACAGAAACTCAATATGGAAAGCCGCTTAATGGGGCGGTCGCAACGTATGTTTCCACCTCAAAAAGAGTATACCAAGGCAGCCATCCGGCAATGACAATCTTTGTCACAATCCATGACAGGCATGTATTGAGTCGGTCGACGCGATTTGATATAGTGGAACAAGGGGGTGTGCATATGCTGTTTTGCGAGAAATTGCGCTTTCTGATGGACGTTACGAAAACCTCCAACAGCGCCCTCGCGCATGCCGTGAAACTGGACGCCTCCTACATCAGCCGCCTGCGCGCCGGGAAACGGCAATGCCCGCGCGACGGCAACTATATCCACGCTATGGCGGCCTTTTTTGCTCGCCATTGCGAGGAAGAGTACCAGCGCCGCGCTTTGGGCGACGCGCTTGGGCTTCAGGCCCTGCCTCCTGGGGAGACCTCCTTCACCCTGCAGCTTTCGCGCTGGCTCATCGCTGAAAAAGCGGATGAATCGGCCGCGGTGGGCCAATTTCTGGGTGGATTGTCCGGCCTTCGCGCTGCGTCCGCGGCTTCCTTGCCCGCGGCCTCCCTGTCCGCCGCCGATCATCATCGCCCGCTGGTGTCGGTGTATTTCGGCGTGGAGGGCAAGCGGCATGCGGTACGGGAATTCTTAAGGGAGGTTGCCGAACGCGGTACGCCCGGAATGCTGTTGCTGTACAGCGACGAGGAAACGGGCTGGATGACGGAGGATCTCGCGTTCGCCCGCGAATGGGCGGCGCTGATGTTCCGCGTACTCGGGCAGGGCAACCGCATTCGCATCATACACACCATACAGCGCGATCTCGATGAAATGCTGCGCGCCATCAGCCAGTGGATGCCGCTGTATATGACGGGGATGATTGAACCGTTCTTTTACCCCAAAAAGCGCGACGGCATATTCAAACAAACCCGGTTCATAGCGCCGGAGACGGCGGCGGTGATCTCCTCTTCCGTGGGCGGAAGCATACGGGAGGCGGCCAATCTGCTGTTCCGGGAGAAAGCGGCGGTCGCCGCCTATACGGAAGAGTTTTTGCAGTATCTCAGGCTGTGCAGGCCGCTGATGCGCATATTTACTGTGCGGGAGCTTGCCGATTGCCGGGATACGCTGCTGGAGTTTGAGCAGGAGCAGGTGGACGCGCTGATACTCACCGAGTCCCTGTCCCTTTTGACCATGCCGGAGGATTTGCTCGGGCGTATGTTTGCGCGCGCGGGGCTTTGTGAAGAAACGCTGGTATCCTACCAGGCCGCCCGGCGGAAACGGTTTTTTGAAATGCTGGATACCTGTCGGTTCACCGAGCTCATACGCCTGCCGGACAGGGAGACGCTCTGCGAAGGCGGCGTCAAGGTGGCGCTATCCGAAATGATGCGAACCGGCGCGCTGTATTACACAAAGGAAGAATACCTGGAGCATATTGCCGCCATTTTGGATCTGCTGCGCCGCTTCCCGCGCTACCGGGCGTACATCGTATCCGGCGGGCATACCGGCTACGTCGTCTATGTGCGGGACGAAGTAGGCGTGTTCGTATCCAAAACTTCTGCGCCCCCCGTGGTGCTGGCTATGAACGAGGGGAATATGGTCGCCGCGTTCTGGGATCATCTGCAGAGCATGGTGGGCGATAAGGCGTACCATACCGCCGACAACGCGTCGGGCGTGCAGCAGCTTCAAAGCTATCTCGACAAAATGGAGCGAGCATAAGGACTGACGACAGCAATCTTCACACACATCATTTCTTTCGTGTTTCACTGAGAATTGGCACAAAGCATGCCAAGCATTGTCATTGCCAGTTTACCGGCGGCTCTTCAACCCGTCCGCACGATTCTGTATCATCAAAGTAAGCGATTCTGAATGGAGCCTGCGCTCTATCTTGTCATCACTCCATCGGTTATAGCTGTCAAGGCCGTAGGAAACAACCCATAGCCGTTTAAAGAGGGAGGAACTCTGACATGAAACATACCTGGCGTTCGGTTCCCGTACTGTTGCTGATACTGTGCCTGCTGGCCTTCTCTGTGGCGTGCGGATCAAAAGCGCCCGATAAGTCCGGCGACAGCGGGCTGTTTGCTGTGACGGACGACGCCAAGAAATCCGGCCTGGCCGGCCTCCTTGCCGCCCCCACGCCGGGGCCGACGCCCGTACCTCTGTCTGTACAATTTCAGGTTGGGCTTGAAAAGGTGCTCAAAGACGCCGTCGCGAAAAGCGGGGATATCGGGGACGCCGGACTTGGCTTTCTGTTGAACCCTGAGGGCGGCGAAGACGAAAAATCATCCCGCGCGGAAACCGTCGTCGGCATCACGCAAGGGGATAATGAGGAACAGACGGTCAAGACGGTTACGCTGATGGATAAAAGTACCGGCGACGCGTCGTTCACCATAGCGGCGGTGGAGGGCGCAGAAACCGCCGGCGAGGGCGGCATGTATTTCACCGGCGATACGATGCTGTTGAAGCGCGCCGACGCGAGCGCGCCGCTCATTCGGTTCCTGCCGGATGCGGCGCTTGCCGCTTCCTATCAAAATCAAACAGCCCTCTCCCGCGCGGCGCTTGCTCTGAGCGAAGAGCAGAAGCCTGTCCAGTCGGAGGAAGAATGGGGGGATCGCATCGCGTCCTTCGCCGCCCTCGTGCTGGCGCAGTCGACACAAAGCGATTATGCAGAGGATACGACTGAACTTGCGCTGCCTGGCGGCAGCGGAGCGGATACCATTACGCTCGCGCTCGGCGGGGATGCCGCGCGTGCGGTGCTGACGGAATATGTCGCGCTTCTTAGCGATAACGGCGGCATCAGCGGCATGCTGGACGCAATAGAGACGGAGGATCAGGAGGAGACGGGCGTAAAAAGGCTTGACGCACTGCAATCCTCCATACAGGATGCAGGGGATCTGTCGCTTACCGCCGCGCTCATCCTGTATGAAGACGATCCCATCGGCGTGGATCTCGCGTTTACGCTGGATGGGGAGCAGAATGCGTGGCGGCTTTTGTTTTACGAGAAGGGATTTGAGCGACGCAACGAGCTCTCCTTCCTGTTTGGCGACGGCGCGAAAATGACCATGCTTGATACCAACGAAAACACCGGCGGGGACAGCTATGCGGGCGAGGTGACCGTGGAATCCGCCCAGCCCAACGGCGAGAGGGCTTCCGTCACCTTCCAGTCCGACAGCACAAATACCGACGCGCTTTACGACATGAAGGGTACGCTCACTTTCACGCAGGCCCAGGTGGACGACGGCAGCCTTGATACGCAGTCCGGCGATGTTTCCGTAACGTGGAAGCAGCAGAAGAACGCGTCGGGCGGCGTGGACGCGTCCGGCACTGTGGCGGTGACGAGCGACGACGACACCGTTAACGTATCCATACAATACAGCAAGACATGCGGGGACGCATCGGTGGAAGCGCCACAATTCATTGAGGGCGCGGGGGTGAGCGCCTCTTCGCGCGAGGAAGTGTTTGACGAACTCGATATCGATACCGAAGAATTCGATGCGCTGCCTACCGCCTATCGCGGCCTTATGCTGCTGATGGCGCTAACGAACGGGTAAACGCCATGCTGTCGGCAACGGGGCTTACAAAATCCTATCATTATACGCCGGTACTGCGGGACGTGTCGCTGACGCTCGCGCCGGGCGAGGTGCTCGGGCTGTTCGGCCCGAACGGCGCGGGCAAATCCACGCTCATGCATACACTGGCGCTGATCACGCGGCAGGACGCCGGAGAGTACGAGCTGTTCGGAGGCGACGCACAACAGAACGCGCGTACGCTCAGGGCGCGCATCGGCTTTGTGCCGCAGGATATCGCCCTGTTTGAAGAGCTGACCGTGCGCGACAACCTGTTCGCGTTCTGCCGGCAAAGCGGCGCGGCCGCGCGGCGCAAAGCGGAGGAAACGGCGGAGAGTTTAAAACTCATGGACGTATACAAAAAGCGCGTGCGCACGCTTTCGGGCGGCACCAAGCGGAGGGTCAATCTGGCGGCGGCGCTCGTCAACGACCCCGCGCTTCTGATACTGGACGAACCGCTGGTGGGCGTGGATATCCTGCATACGGCGAACATTCTGGGGCTGCTGAAAAGTCGCGCAGATGACGGCGCGGCCATCGTGATTTCCGGGCATTCGGCCGGGCAGATTTTGCTGATCTGCAATAAGGTAATGACGCTTTATGACGGCCGGGCCGTATTCTCGGGCACGCCGGAGGAGTTTCAGAAAGGCTTCGGCAATCCGGAGGAAGCGCTGCGCAGTCTTCTGGGTGCGGCGGTATGAAGCTCGTTCTTATCGACCTCAAGCGTGTGTTTTCGGGCTGGGGGACAGCGGCGTTGTGCATACTCGCGCCGCTTTGCGTGGTGCTGGCGCTTTCGCTTGTCGCCATCCCCATGTTTGCGACTTATAAAATGTCGAAATTCAATGCCATGATCTGCGACGAAGACGGCAGCGAACCCGTGCGCGAGTTCATTACCCAACTTGTCAATTCCAAGGCGCTCAGGGACCTTATTGCGCTTTATCCTGTAGATACGCCGGAGCAGGGGCTTGCCCTGCTCGATTCGGGGGACGCGACGATATTCATCCATATCCCGCCGCATATGTTCGAGGATATGCAGACCAAGCGCCCGGTACAATTGGATATTTACGGAGGGCCGGGGCATGAGCTGGAGGTCTCCGTCGTACGCAACGCGCTCTCTGATTCGCTCGCGGCAGTGGGTAAATCCGAGAATATACTGGAGCTTGCCTACTGGAGCGTGCGCGACGCGGGCGTTCCACAGAAGGAAGGCGAGCGGTTCTTTTCGGATACGCTGGATTATGCCATCGAACAATACATGAGCCGCCGCGAGGTGTACGGCGATATGGGCATGGTGACGCCGGTCGGCGATCTTGTGCCGGTGCAGTATTACATGGCGGCGGTGTACACGCTGTTTGCGGCGCTTGCGGCGCTGCCGCTTGCACGCAAAACCGCCGGCGATCTCAGCGGTACGCTGCTCCGGCGCGGGGTTCTTTCGGGGCAGAACGCGGCGCGGTTTTTTGCGGCGCGATTCACTTCCGGCGCGGCGCTGGAGCTTCTTTTGCTGCTGACGCTGATTCCCGTCGGACTGGTGCTCCGCCTCGCGAATTACACGGGCAGCGCGGAGCTAGCAGGCTCCCTGCCCGCGCTTTTGTTTGCGATATTGCTCGTCGCCTGCTGCTTCTCCGCGCTCGCTACGGCCATTCCCCTGCTTGCGCGCAGCCGGGATACGGCTGCGTGGGCAGGATTCATACTTATATTGCTGCTGGCATTCTGTTCAGGGTTGCTGGTACCCGAGCGTATGCTGCCCGACGCCATGCAAACAGCGGCGGGGTTTTTGCCGCTCGCGGCGGGCATGCATTTGATCAGTTCCGCGCTGTTCCGGTTTGACGCGGTTTCCTATGCGCGCAACGCGGCGATACTGCTGCTGTGGGGCTTGCTGTTCGCGGGGCTCGGATATGGCGGGTATCTCAAAAAGGAGCGCTCGTCATGAGTATGTTTTGGCGGCTCTTCGGCGTGCGGGTGAAAACGGCGCTCAAGAGTACGTCCGTCGTGTTCCTGCTGCTCGCGGCGCTGTTGTCCCTCGTGCCGCTCGTGATGAGCGAGCCGGAGACGGAGGATACGCTCGCCCTTGCCGTCGTCAACGAGGACAGAGGGCCGCTTGGCGCGCAGATCGTACAGGAACTGCTCAAACAGGAGAATATGCGCGTGTACGCGGTGACGCGGGCGCAGGCGTTTCGGATGCTCGCCCTGGGCCGCGCGGAAGCCGCCGCGATCATCAAACCCGAATATTCTGAAAAAATCGCAAATGAGGAATTTCGCAATACTGTGGAGCTCTATGTATCCTCCGCGGCCCGTGAAACAGCGGCGGCCAGCGAGCCTGTGCTCAACCATACCATGCTGTGCTTTATGGAGGAAGCCGCCGTAGCCCGCACCCGCGCGTTCTTGTTGGAGCAGGGGCTTTCGCTAAGTCCGGAGGGGGAAGCAAAGCTGCGCAAAGAGGCGCGGATAGTACGCGAAAGCGGCGCCCTCGCCACGGTCGCCGCCCACATTCCGCCGGACGATGCGGGCAACGCGTCCAGTCCCATGGAATACGCGCTGCGCTGCTATGCGGCGTTTTCGGTGTTTTATATTCTCGTCAGCGCGGGCTGGGTTGCGGACGTATCCGGCTCGCACCTGACGTTGCGTATCATGCAGATGGGCGTAAGGCGTTCCGTACTGCTTTTGAGCGCCGGTTTGTCCCACGCGATACTGTGCTTCCTCGCCGGGGCGCTCATACTGCCGCTTGGCGCGTGGATCTGGGGAGGCGCGGCTCTGGAGGCGCTACGATTCCTGCCCATGCTCGCGCTGTATATTTCGGCCGTGCTGGGGCTTGCGCTGTTGGTCGCCGCGCTTGCGCGGGGGGCGACGGCGCTGTTTCTCATCGCGCCAGCCGCCACATTCTTAAACGCGGCGCTATCGGGGCTGCTGTTTCCATTGCCGGATTGGGCTGCAGTGCTGACGACGGCGTCCCGTGCGCTGCCGGGGCGGCAGCTTGCGCTGTTCCTGGCTACGGGAAACGCCGCCGGGTTGGCGCTGTGCGGCGCGATATACCTGCTCGCCGGTCTGTTGTTTGCCGCCGGGCGGGCGGAAGCCGGGCGGGATAAGAAAGGGGAAGGCTATAAGCGCGCTTCGGGAGAGACTGCGGTCTAAATGGCGCGGCGCCGCCACATGCCCGTTCAGACGGCCGCAAATATGCCGATAGAATAATGTAATATGCTTGGGGAGGCCGCCGCATGCGCAAACGCGTACTCGCGCTCATCATCGCAGCCGAGCTGTCGTCGCTTTTAGCCGTCATCGTAATCGGAGCTCTGCTGCATGCGGAGCCCGTATGGGGAACGGGTATCGGGCTGTTGTTGTTTGATGGGCTGCTGATCCCTGTGTTTTTGCTGCGGGAGAAGCGGCTCGGCCGCACGGATACAAGCGAACCTATCGTCGCGTTTACCTATTCCTTTCACGAGGCGGACAGGCTTGCGATTTTGGTCCCCCGCCTGAGCGCGAAGAAATGGCGCGGCGCGGCCATACTCATCAGCGCGTGCCTCGCGTTTATTGGGGCGGTGATGATTGCGGTTGTGCACGAGGGCGATCCGGAACTGCCGTTCTGGCAGTTGCTGTTCCTGCTTGCGCCCGCCCTTCTCCCCTTTCTGGTGCTGTCGATGTACGGCGCGTATGAAAAAAGCCTGATACTGCGCGACCCGTGCCGCACGCTCGTCGGCAGGGATTTCCTGTTGCTGGCCAACACGCGCCCCACCGTCAACGAGCGCGAGGACCTGGCCGCCGCGGGCGCGGAAATAGTCGGGACGGACGGCGCGGGTTATTTGCGCGTTACATACAAAAGCACCACGAAAATGAAATACGGCGGGAAAATCAAATTCTCCGACACGTTCGATATATTGATCCCGCAAGGGCAGGAGGATGCGGCCCGGGCGGCCGCCGCGCAAATCAACGTACATAAATAAAATTGGGCTGTCTTTTGAAATATTCAGAGACAGCCTTTTTCTTTTCTTCTCTATCACTATCTATCAAAAACAAGTTATTTCGCCCTTGCGCAAAAAGGTTTAACGTGTTAAACTAGCCATGAGGTCTAATACGATAAACCAACGGGAGGTTGCGCATGGCCGATAGATTGTTCGACGCCGAACGGCGCTTTATGGAAATCATCTGGGAAACAGAACCCGTCAATTCTACGGAATTATGCAGGCTTACATTATCCGCGCTGGGGTGGAAGAAATCCACTACCTACAACATGCTCAGAAGGCTGGTGGAGCGCGGCTTTGCGAAAAACGAGGACGCCACCGTGAGCTCTCTCATTTCCCGCGGGGAATACGTAAGCCGTGAAAGCGGCGAGCTCATCGAAAAGAGCTTTTCCGGCTCCGTGCCCGCTTTCCTTGCCGCGTATCTCAGGGACAGAAAGCTCAGCCGGGCGGAAATAGAAGAATTAAAGCGCATGATTGAGGAGGCGGGAAGCTGATGGAAGGGATATTTCGCGTACTGCTCAATATGAGCTATACTGGCGCGCTGGTGCTGCTCGCCGTGCTGCCGCTGCGCTTTTTACTGCGCCGTTCTCCGCGCTATTTACTCAGCGCCCTGTGGCTGCTGCCGTTGTTCCGGCTGCTCTGCCCGGTTTCCATACAGAGCGATCTCGCGCTGCTGCCCGGTACCGAGCCCCTGCCGCGGGAATTCCTGACGGCGCAGGCTCCAGAGATCCACACGGGCATTCCCACGCTCAACTCCACGATTAATCCGGCTATTTCCGGCAGCCTGACGGCATCGCCCTACGCTTCCGTCAATCCCGCGCAAGTGCTGCTGTGGGCGCTGGGCTGGGTGTGGCTCGCGGGCGTGTGCGCCTTCCTGATATACGCCCTCATTTCCTCCCTGCGGCTGCGCGGCCGCTTGCGTTTCGCTACGCTGCTGGAACCCGGCGTGTATGAAAGCGACCGCATCCCCACCGCCTTCGTTCGCGGCGTGCTGCACCCCGCGGTATATGTCCCCGCAGGGCTGAGCGGGGAAAGCCGTGCGCACGTGCTGTTGCACGAGCGCGCACATATCCGGCGGCGGGATTATATTCTGCAGCCGCTGTTCTTCCTCGCGCTCGCGCTGCATTGGTTCAACCCGCTCGCGTGGCTGCTGTACGCCTTATTTGTGCGGGATATGGAGCTCGCCTGCGACGAAAGCGCCCTGCGGCACGCTGGAGGGGATGTAAGGCAGGCATATTCCGCCACGTTGCTTTCCCTGTCCGAGGCAAGGGGGCTGTGCCCCGCGCTCGCGTTCGGGCAGAGCAATACAAAAGCGCGAATTAAAAGCGTTCTGCAGTACAAAAAGCCCGCGTTCTGGATGGTGGTTGGGGCCGTTGTGGTCTTCTGCATCGCGGGAGCGCTGCTGCTGCTTAACCCCCCCGCATTGGGGAACAGCGTGGGCATCATCGGCGGCGCGGACGGCCCAACGCAGGTTTATATCACCAGCAACGATAAAACAAGCAGTTCCCCCTATACGGCGCTTACCCAGCAGGATCTGGAGACGCTCGGCGACGTCGTGGTGTTCTATGAAGGCGGCGCGATCAAGCGCATCGCGCCCATCGATACCGACGGAACCCGATATTTCATCGACACTGTCATATTTGATCACATGATACGTTCCGCCGCGTGGCCGGCGCTTGATATGAAAGATTACCCCGATCGCGTGGATATTTACCGTGCCGGCAGTGAGGCGGCGCAGGGACTTGACTTCTCCGTATTCCATGTGTTCGTGAAGGATGGAGCGCCCTTCCTGCAGATGGACGACAACATGTATTCGGGTATGAGCCCCGAGCTGTACGAACAGCTGCTGTTGTTCGGCACGGAGGAATTCCCGGAAATCGTGCTGCCCTCGCCCAACCCCTATGCGCCCACGCCCGTCCCCTCTCCCGTGGCAACCAGCGAGGTTCCTGGCGAAAACGCCGCAACGCCCGCCCCCACGCCCGTCGATTGGTCGGCGGCGGCGGGTATACTGACGCCCGCGCCGACGCTCGTACCTTCGTCTGCCTCCGAAGTTCAAACCGCTCCCGCCGCCGAAGCAGCGGTGGAGAGTACGCCCGTTCCCAAGCCCGCGCAGAAGAACGAATGATATTCGGTTGATTGCTTTGCGGCCTTTCGGCCGCTTTTTTATTTCAAATTAGTTGACATGGTCAACGAATTGCGCTATAACAGAATTAGTTGACGACGTCCACTAATTATGACCGAGGTGAAAAGCATGAAAGACAGAGCCGGTATCATCGGCGATATCCGGGGCTTTAACCGTTTCTACACCAATATACTGGGCTTGCTGGACAAGCATATATTGGAGTCGGATTTCTCGCTTACGGAGGCGCGTATATTGTTTGAGCTCAAAGAACTGGGCCCGTGCATGGCCAATACCCTGTCGCAGCGGCTGACCATCGACAAAAGCTATCTGAGCAGGATGCTTGCAAAATTTGAAGCGAACGGGCTGATCGAAAAAGAGGTATCCGGCGAAGACAGCAGGGCCTATCTGGTACGCCTCTCAGAAAGGGGTATGCAGGCGTTCCGCCAGCTCAGTGAAAAATCCAGCGATCAAATTGCCCGGCTGCTCGCGCCGCTGGACGACGGGGCGTGCCGGGAAATCCAGACGGCCATGGCGACTATCAGCAAGCACATGACATGGGCGACTGCCGGTTTTCTTATCCGTCCCTTTACCGGGGACGACATCGGTTTTGTGATATCGCGCCAGATACTTCTGTACGAGACGGAGTACGGATTTACCTCCGACGTATGGAAAACATACGTGGCGGAGGCGGTGCATAAATTGGTGGACCAGTTTGACCCACAAAGGGACTGCATGCTGATACTCGAACGAGGCGGCGTTCCCTGCGGCTGCATCGCTATCGCGCATGCGGATCAAACGACAGCGCAATTGCGGTTTTTCTTTGTGGAAGCGTCTCTTCGGGGATTGGGCGCGGGGCGCAGGCTCATGGACATGGCCATGGCGTTTTGCCGGGAGAAACACTACAGCCATGTGTTCCTGTGGACATGCGACAGGCTGGACGCCGCGCGGTATCTGTATGCGAAAAACGGCTTTCGCATCACCAACACGCACGAAAACAACGAATGGGGCGCGCCCATGATGGAGGAGCAGTGGGATTTGGATCTGTAGTCGCAAAAATAAAAACGGGGCGAGAAATCGCCCCGCTTTGCTGCCGTATGATTGGATGGCTATGCGACCGAGAAGTAAAGCGCGGCCTTGAACAAATCTCCGTCCGCTTCTATCTTCAGTTCGCCCTTTTGCAGTTCCATCAGACTTTTCGCTATGGAAAGCCCCAGCCCGCTGCCCTCGCTTGCCCGCGCCGAGTCCCCGCGCACAAAGCGCTCGGTTAGCTCCCCGGCGGGTACGCCTATGGGCTCGCGCGATATGTTTTTGAGGGTCAAGGCCACCCGTCCATCCTGCACGGCCGCGTCGCAGTACAGGCGCGTACCGGGCAGCGCATATTTCAGGGCGTTGTTTAATAGATTATCCATTACCCGCCAGGTCAGCCTTCCGTCGGCCAGTATGGACACAAGACCGTCCGCAATGCGCACGACGGGGGTCACGTTTGCCGCTGCGAGCCGCTCCGCGTATTCCGCGAGGCTCTGGTGCAGTATCTCCTTTACGTCCGTGGGGGCGAGCGAAACGGTAATCGCGCCGCTCGACGCTTTGGAAGCGTCCACGATATCCGTCGTCAGTTTTTTCAGCCGCTGTGCCTGCCGGGAAAGCACTTCCACATACTCCTTTGCCGTTTCGTTGCCGAGTTCCTCCTTTTGCAGCAGGTCGACATAATTGACGATGGAGGTCAGCGGCGTTTTCAGGTCGTGCGACACATTGGCGATGAGGTCCGTCTTCATGCGTTCGCTTTTCATGCGCTCTTCCACCGCTATGCGCATACCGTCGCCTATGCCGTTGAGCGCGTCCGCATGCGCCTTGATGTCGAGGTGCATGCCCTTGGTGTCTATGCGGTGGGCAAGATCGCCCGCCGCGAGCGCACGCGCCCCTTCCTGCAGCCGCTGCATCTGCAGCGCGGCGAAGCACAGTGCCGCCAGCATGGCCGCTGTTACCAGTAGGAACAGCAGAACCGCCGCGCCGTCGTGCATGGCTGAGGAATACAGCCACATGCACAGCAAACCGAACGCGAAATACGCGAGTATCACCTTCCACAGCAGCGAAAGATTATGGAACAACCCGTCCAGCAAGCGCCACAGGAAGACGAGTACGTACGCGATCACATTGTTGCGCCAGAGCGTGCCTGTTTTCACGCGGGCCGCGAACGTCATGCACAGCATCAGCGTAACAAGTATACCCGCCGCCATCAATGCGCCCGCAGGCAGCAGTATGAGCGCCGTGAAAGACAGGTCGCCTATCCCGCGCATGCCCGCGAACAGCGGAATATATGCTAGGAGGGCAAGCGCGCACAACAGATCGAACGGAACGCGATCCAGCCGGGAAAGCCGAAGCCCCTCGCTGTCCCTGTGTTTCCCCGCCGAGGAAAGCAGGAACACGAACAGCGCGATGGAGAGCGCGGTGCACAGGAGCCCCGCGGCGACGACCCATCCCATCATGACGCTTGCGGTGTACCCGATGCTTTTAATCCAATCATCGGCGTACAGCAAGCCTACGCGCGTATAAGAAACCCCCGCCGTCATGGCGGCAAAGCTGAACAGCGCCATCAGT
Source organism: Bacillota bacterium (assembly GCA_023396535.1). GTDB lineage: Bacteria > Bacillota > Clostridia > Christensenellales > CAG-138 > JAEWWD01. Next base: position 172 of record JAEWWD010000249.1, on the reverse strand, counting down.
GTAAGTATGGTAAACAGGAATACGGCGACCGCCTTCGCCCAGAACCGGTGTGTCAGTTTGCTCATGACAATCCCCTTTCCATCTTGTAGCCGTGCCCCCAGACCACCTTCAGATATCTCGGTTCCGCCGGGTTGATCTCCAGCTTTTCGCGGATATGCCGTATGTGTACGGC
>JAEWWD010000315.1 GCA_023396535.1 Bacillota bacterium | reverse complement strand
GTGGGAGCCGATCGACAAAATGCTCTCCGAGAAGCTTGAAAAGCTGGGTCATGAAGTCGTTCTACAGCACTTTGAAAAGGATGAGCTGAAGAAACAGATAAGCTCCTTTGAAATTGTTGTAGTTGGAGAAAGCACCTGTATCGACAAGGAGATCATCGACGCGGCGGCTTCGGGCAAGCTGAAGACAATTATCAAGGCTGGAACGGCTATGAGAAACATAGACGTAACATATGCCGAGGCGAAGGGCATCTGCGTAAAGAACACGCCGGAATGCAGCCGCAATGCCGTTTGCGAGCTGATACTGGGGCACATCATCTCGGCGTCGAGATACTTCTTCCAATGCTTCGGCACAATGAAGAAAGGTGAATGGAATACCTACACCGGCATTGAATTGGAAAACAGAACTCTGGGACTGATCGGCTTCGATAAGACTGCGCAGATGTTGGCAAAGAAGGCGCAAGCGCTTGGCATGACGGTCACCTATTGGGATGAAAAGGGACCCTGCGGCTGTCCTGCATGCGCAGATTTTAAATATTTGGATTTCATGGATCTGCTCTCATCCAATACATTCCTTTCGCTCCATGTACAGTACGACCCGAAGAAGGGCTGCCTGCTGGGCGAAAAGGAACTCATGCACATGGAAAAGGGCGCAAACCTGATCAACTGCTACGACGGCAGACTGGTGGACGAAAACGCGCTTTTGAAGGCACTGGGCGCAACGATGGCCGAGATGCATCTATTCGCCACGGGGCTGGATACTTTCCAGGAGGAGCCGACCAGAAACAAGGCGCTGCTTGCCCACGACCGGGTTTCCTTAAGCCCCTATATTGGCCACGATACCTATGAGTCGAATACCCGGCGCGCCCAGGAGATTTTGGATATCATCAACAGTCTGTAAGAACGAAATCTGTTAAAGCAACAAGGGATGTATCAATACCAAAAGGCATTTGATACATCCCTTTCGTCACCGCTGATTAATACTCTTATAATCAAAAAAGAGGCAAATGGTTTATTCTATGCTGATGTATTCCCCGCTCAATGTCCTCTTACGCGAGTTCTCAATCCTCATTTTCCAGCATGCAGCAGGATTTTCCAATACAAAAACCGCCGCGCTTTCCTGCACGGCGGATTTACATCCGTTATCGTATGATGGATGCTATTTCCCCAGCAGTTCCTGCACCTTTGCTTTGTCGTACTGCTCAAAGGCGATGCCCGTGCCGCCGAGATAGTCCGTCAGCATCGTGGCGATATCCGTTTCCCCGTTCTTCATAAATACGGAAGTCGCGCTGATCACGCCCTCGCCGGACTGCGTAAACGACACCATGCTGGAAAACTCGCCGGGGTATTCGAGCACCAGAATGGTATTGTCCGCCCATCCCTCGGGTTGTATGTACGATTTCCCCCAGGTCAGCACGCTGGTTGCGGCCACCATTTCACTGCCGTACGCCGCGTTGATGAGGTTCGCAAACATGGCGGCGTTGACTTTGTATTTGAGTATCTCCAGCACGTTTTCGGGTACGGCTGTTTCGCCCGCGGCCGCGCCGATGGCCTTCTTTAGTCCCTCGTCGGTCAGTTTCACCACATACGCGTTTTCAGGAGCAGTGTAGTCCCCCGCCGCCGCTTTGTCGATCACCTCGCCCAGCGTTCCGGCGGATGACATAAGCGCCACATACTCTTTTGTTTCGGCCAGCTTATCCATTTCGCCGGTTAGGGCTATGCCCTCTTTCACCAAAAATCCGGTCAAGTCCTGCGGCTTGCCCTGGGCAGGAGTGGCGCAGGCGCTAACTAACAGCAGGGTCACTATCATCAGCGCCGCCAGGCGCATTCTTTTATACATGTTCCATCCTTTCTAAATTCGCGGCGTCTTGCATGCCGAACAGCGTCATGCCGTTTTGCAGCGTGATCTCGGCGACTTCTTCCGCGTCCATATGCCGCAAGGCGGCAAGCTTCTCGCACACCAGCCGGACAAGCGACGGGTCGTTGCGCTTTCCGCGATAGGGTTCGGGCGTCATATACGGGCAGTCGGTTTCAATCAGCAGCCGGTCCATGGGCAGTTTTTCCGCTGCGTCGAGCGCACGGCGGGCGTTCTTGAACGTCAGCGCCCCGCCGAAGGCGACGTACAGGCCGAGGTCGATATAGTCTCTCGCAGTTTCATAACTGCCGGTAAAGCAGTGCATCACGCCGGAGAGGCCGTTTTTGTGCGCGCGGAGTATGGATTTTACGTCCTCCACCGCCTCGCGCTCGTGGACGACCACGGGCAGGGACAGCGCGATCGCAAGCTCCAGTTGTTCGCCGAATACGCGGCGCTGCACGTCCCGCTCCGAAAAATCGTAGTGGTAGTCGAGCCCAATCTCGCCCACCGCGACAGCTTTTTCATGGCGCAGCAGCGTTTCCAGCTCCATAAGGTGTTCCGGGCGCATATCCTTGGCTTCGTGCGGATGCGTGCCCAGCGCGGCGACCATGTACGGGTATCGCTCCACGAAGTTGAGCATGGCCTTGGCTTCCTGCACGCGCGTGCCCGCTTCGAGCATGTACGCCACGCCCAAAGAAGGCAGGGAGGCGGCGACCGCTTCCCTGTCTTCGTCAAATCGTTCGTCGAGCAAATGCGCGTGGGTATCGAACAGGCGCACGTTAACGCACCTTCAATCCGTCCGGCAGGTCAGAAAGCGTGGTCAGCACCGAGAGGTTCACGTCCCCTTCGTCGGAAGCGGCGAGTATCATGCCCCGGCTTTCCACGCCGCACAGCGTGGCGGGCTTGAGGTTCGCGACCAGCACCACCGTCTTGCCGATCAAATCCTCCGGCTTATACCACTGCTTGATGCCGGAAGCGACCGTTCGTTCCTCGTCGCCCACCTTCAAAGTCAGCTTATACAGCTTTTTGCTGCGTTTGACTTCCTCGCAGGAAAGCACTTTGGCGAGCCGCAGCTCCACCTTGGCAAAATCCGCGTAGTCGATTTCACACGGCGCGTCTTCCTCCGGGTGTGCGGGCGCGGTCTGTACGGGCTGCTCCTTTATTTCAGCGGCCGGTTTGTTTTCGGCGGCTTTTTCCGCTTCCTTCGCGGCCGCGGCGGCGAGCGTCTGCGCCTCCAGCTCCGCAAGCTCTTTCTTCACGTCGATGCGCGGGAAGAGCGACTCGCCCTTTGTGACGCGGGTGCCGGGCTGCGTTTTGCCGAAGGAGGCAAGGCTTTCAACGTTCATCACCGACGCGTCCGCAAGCCCGAGCTGGCGGAACATCTCTTTGTACGTGGCAGTCAAAAACGGCTGCACCAGCACGCCCACATAGCGCAGGCATTCGGCGAGGTTGTAGAGCACAGTCGCAAGGCGGGGCTTGTTGGCTTCGTCCTTGGCGAGCGCCCAGGGTGCCGTCACGTCGATGTATTTGTTGCTGGCGTTGACCAGCTTCCAGATCTCACCCAGCGCTTCGGGCAGCTTGAGCTCCTTCATCTGCGTCTCAACGGCGGCGGGCAGGCTCTGTGCAAGGGCGATGAGCGCGTCGTCCTGCTCCGCGTTCTTTTCGCCCGGCGCGGGGATTTCGCCGTCAAAGTATTTATCCACCATGGCGACGGTGCGGGAGAGCAGGTTGCCAAGGTCGTTGGCCAAATCGCTGTTGATGCGGTTGATGAGCGCCTCGTTGGAGAACACGCCGTCCGCGCCGAACGGTACCTCGCGCAGCAGGAAATAGCGGATGGCGTCTACGCCGTAGCGCTCGCACAGCTTGACGGGGTCTACGACGTTGCCCTTACTTTTGCTCATTTTGCCGCCGTCGAGCACCAGCCAGCCGTGGCCGAACACCTGCTTGGGCAGGGGCTCGCCAAGCGCCATCAGCATGATGGGCCATATGATGGTGTGGAAGCGCACGATCTCCTTGCCCAC
>JAEWWD010000223.1 GCA_023396535.1 Bacillota bacterium | reverse complement strand
CACGTATCCTACGCTCGGGGAGAGGAGCGCTGCTATACCGGCGAAATGATAAGCGGCGAACGCTTTTTCCCCGGCTGGCTGTTCGGCAGCGGCGAGGATTTCGTACGGCGCGCAAAACACGGCCTGGATGAAGCGGGCATACGCCCTGTCCTGTCGCAATACAATTTCTGCACCAACGGCAGCCATTACGCCGGGGAATCCGGCATCAGGACGCTTGGATTTGGACCTTCCGTAGAAAGCCTGGCCCATACGGTGAACGAATATGCGGAATTGGACGAAGTATACGCCGCCATGGAAGGGTATATCGCCATCATGCGGGCGCTGCTGGAATAGCGCGCAGCTTCGCCGGAACAGTCCCTGTGGCTTTCTTGGATGGCCATGCGCGTGCTATACTATATAATAGGTAGAAGCTTCGGCGTACGAATGCAGCTTGATCCCGTCAAGGACGACAGGATACATGCGCGGCGGACTCCCGCCGGTACGTTGCATATATCGGCCGTATGCTCGGAACAAATCCATTTGAGTACGGACGAAAGGGGAAAGTACATTGGAAAAGTATCAGTTGAACATCAATGGCAAGGACGTAGCAGTCGAAGCCGAAAAGAACTGGACGCTGCTGTACGTGCTGCGGGAAGTCCTTGACCTCACCGGCGCGAAATGCGGCTGCAACACAGGCGACTGCGGCGCTTGCAAGGTCATTATGGACGGCGAGGCCGTCAATTCCTGCCTGGTGCAGATCGGCAAAGCGGTTGGCCGTCGCATCGAAACCATAGAGGGCCTCGCGCACGGCGCAAGCATGCACCCCATACAGCGCGCGTTTGTGGAGTGCGGGGCGGTACAGTGCGGGTACTGCACGCCGGGCATGATCATGTCCGCCAAAGCGCTGCTGGATAAGAACCTATCCCCCACCGATGAGGAGATTACAAGCGCCATATCCAACAACCTGTGCCGCTGCACGGGATATGTGAAAATCATCGACGCTATCCGGACGGCTGCGCAAATGCTGCGCGACGAAAAGGAGGGAATCCAGTGAGCTGTGAAATCCCTGTCAACGGCGTTGTCGGGAAGAGCATGCCCATTCGGGACGCAGCCCTCAAGGCCACCGGTCAGCTCAAGTATGTCGCAGATATGAAATTCTCCGGCATGCTGCACGCCAAAGTGCTGTTCAGCCCCGTGGCGCACGCTAGGATCAAGCGCATCGATACCTCCAAGGCGGAGGCTGTGGAGGGCGTATTCGCCGTCATCAGTTATCAGAACACGCCGGACGTCTACTTCAATAGCTGCGGCGAAACCATAGAGCTGTACAAGACGGAACGTCTGTTTGACGAAATCGTCCGGTTCGTCGGCGATAAGATCGCGGCTGTCGCCGCTGTCGACGAGCGCACCGCTGAGAAAGCGCTCAAGCTCATCGAAGTGGAATACGAGGAGCTTCCCGCCAACTTCGACCCGGAGCAGGGCGCGCAAGACGACTCGTATGTCATTCACACCCACGGCGGGCTGGAAAAGGGCAACATTATTGAAACCGTACTGCAGAGCTGCGGCGATGTGGACGAAGGCATGCAAAACGCCGACATGGTGCTCGAGGACGTTTATACCTTCCCCGCCATACACCACGGCGCTATCGAAACGCACGCCTCCATTTCCGTTTTCGATGCGTCCGGAAAGCTGACGGTATACACCGCCTCTCAGGATACGTTTGCCGTACGCATCAACCTTTCGCGCATATTCGGCCTGCCCATGAGCAAGGTGCGCGTGTTGGTGCCCGCAATGGGCGGCGCGTTCGGCGGTAAAATCGATTTGAGCACGGAGCATGTTTCGGCAGCGCTGGCCATCAAAACCGGGCGGCCCGTCAGGCTGGTATTTAATCGCAGGGAGGATATCGTATCCACGCGCACACGGCACGCCATGAGAATCTATATGAAGACAGGCGTGATGAAGGACGGCACCATCGTATCGGAGGATATGCGGGTATACTGCAACGCGGGCGCTTACGCGAGCGGCACCACCAATATCGTGTGGGCCATGTGCGGAAAGCTCTTCAAAGTACATAAATGCAAGAATGTCCGTTTCACGGGCTTCCCCGTCATTACCAATTCGCCGGTAGGCGGCCCCATGCGCGGCTTTGGCTCCCCGCAGACGTTCTTCGCCCAGCAGCGGCAGATGAACCGCATCGCGAACGCGCTCAAAATGGATTTGCTGGAGCTGCAGCGCAAAAACCTGACTCTGCCGGACGGCATCGATTACCGTTTCGACCTGCCGCATGGCAACGCCCGCCCGCTGGACTGCCTGGAACGCGCGGTGGAGCTGATCGGCTACGAGCAGGCAAAGGCCGAGCAGGAAGCGACCAAGAACGACCGGTACCGCATCGGCGTCGGGATAGGCGTGGGCGCGCACGGCAACGGCATGTATGGCGTTCGCACGGATATTACGGGCCACATGCTGAAGATGAACGACGACGGCTCCTGCGTGCTGTTTTCCGGCACGCATGAAATGGGCAACGCCGCCATCACCACGCAGGTGCAGATGGTATCCGAAGTACTGGGAATCGGCATGGACCGCATCGAGTGCATATCGGCGGATACCGAGGCGACTCCATACCAGCTTGGCGATTATTCCAGCCGCGGTACGTTCGTATCGGCGCACGGCGCAGTCCGCGTCGCACAGAAAATGCGCGAACTGCTTGTGAAGTACGCAGCCGAGCTGCTGGAAACCGAAGAAGACGGGCTTACCCTGCGCGACAATCAGGCGTTTGCGCCTGATGGCAGAAGCGTCACGATGGAGCAGGTCGTACAATGCGCGCGCCATAAGCACTTTACGGAGCTGATGTGCACAAATACGTACGCCGCGGAGGCGGCCGTGATCTCCTATGGCGCGCACATCGCCAAAGTGCGCGTGGATATGGAAACGGGCAAAACGGAGCTTCTCGACTATGTTGCCGTCCACGACGTGGGCAAGGCCATCAATCCCATGGGCGTACACGGGCAGATCGAAGGCGCTATTCAGATGGGCGCGGGGTATGCGCTCAGCGAAGGCATTGAGCTCGATGAAAAGGGCAAGGTCAAAAACATGACGCTGCGCACCTACCACATGTTCAATTCCGGCGAAATGCCCGAACGTATACAGGTCGACCTCATTGAAAAGCTGGAGCAGGCCGGTCCGTACGGCGCTAAGAGCATCGGCGAATGCTCGGTGGTGCCGAGTATTTCCGCAATCGGCAACGCCGTCAGCAATGCGACGGGTCTCAATTGCAACGACCTGCCCCTCAACCCGCAGCGCCTGCTGGCGCTGATGCAAAAGCAGAACGCCTGATGCTCTGCGACAATCTATAAGGAATATGCAAAGGACCGCCGATACGCAATCGGCGGTCCTTCTTTTCTCTTTCATAAAAAGCTATTTTATGGGATGCACGCGAACTTTTCGCCGGTATGCCGTGACCGCGCCCAGCGCCGCAAGTGAAAGCAGCGCCAGTATCGTCCCGACCACATCGATACATCCGCCGGTACGCGGCAGGCCGGGAGTATCCGGTTCCACCGGCTGTACGGGCTTTTTATCCTTCCCTCCGCCGCTATACGTATTGCGGAAGAATATAAGCCCAAGGTCTGTCGTCAGTTCAACCTTTCCGGATACGCTGACGCTCAGCGGTATCTCTTCGGTACCTATATCACCGAACGCGTGTATGGTCAGGTTCCGCGCCCTGATGGGACCTCCCGTCACAGTGCCGTCGCCGCTGATGGTTACGCCCGCGGAGCTTGCTATACTCTGCACCGCAAGGTGCGACATGCTGTCGAGGAACATATCCCTTCCTGTCGCGGTCAGCGGGCCGTGCAGGAGCAGTATGAGCGGATTTTCGCTGCCGCCGATTGCGCCGCCGCTTACAAGTGTCAGGCTATTGGCCGTGATGTTGGCCGCCGCCCCGCCGGCCGCGCCCGCCGTCATGCCGCCCGTCGCCTGCAGGCTGGCGTCGCCCGTCGCGTAGATATTGTTGATTTGCAGTGCGCCGTCGTTGCGGATATAGAAGCCGCCGTTCATGGCCATGCCGTCTATCGCGGCAGTGCGAAGCCATATGGGCGTTTCGGGCGTGCCTACGGCTCCGCCGAGCGCATACAAGCCTATCGCCGTTCCGATCACGCGCGGCCCGGACTGCGCCGCCCGGTAACCGGGCACCGCGGGCTCCGGCTGCTGCGCGATGCCGCCCAGCACGATCAGCAAAACGGGCCCCGCCGCTGTCAGCCTGTCTATCGTCGCGTCGCCCGCGCCGGCGAGGTAAATGCCGCCCGCACCCGCCGCCATGTTCAGTATGCCGCCGGATATGAAGCTCAGCTCGTGGCCGTCTTCGCCGATTGATCCGCCCGCCCGCAGGGTCAGGTTGCCCGCCGCGCTGAGCGTGATGGGAGCCAGCCCCGCCGCTTGCAGCAGCAGATCGGCGGTATTCTGCGCGGCATCCGCCGTTAGCCTGAGCG
>JAEWWD010000144.1 GCA_023396535.1 Bacillota bacterium | reverse complement strand
GTGTTGCGCTGCGATCCGGCACACACTGCAACAGCACGGCGTGTAATGTTGCATTAGAGGGGAGGGATAAGGAAATTGGAAATCCGTGTTGGAGAAAACGAGTCTCTGGAGAGTGCTCTTAAACGGTTTAAGCGTAAATGCGCCCGTTCGGGCGTCTTGGCAGAAGTCCGCAGGCGTGAGCATTATGAAAAGCCCAGCGTAAAACGGAAGAAGAAGGCGGAAGCCGCCAGAAAGCGCAAGTATTGATGAATTTAGCTCAAAAGAGCTGTATGGATGTTTCCTCATTATCCCCATCGCCGTTGCGCAAACGCGCAGGATCACGCCAACACAGATAGTGAAACAATACGGCGCCCGGTAATACGGGCGCTTTTTCTTATGCAGCAATATATTAGATAGTACAATCAGCTTCCAAGCTTGTCTGTATACGAATTCATTTCTCTTGTCAGGTTTCATCCCTCCAGTTCTTACTGACACGTCTGTTGTTTTTTCCCGGATCGCGGCATACATTTTACGAAAAAGGAGGTGGGCCGCATGGGCTGCACCACATTCAGCGAGCTACGGTGCAAGGAAGTCATCAACGTATGCGACGGAGCCCGTCTGGGTCGAATCTGCGATATAGAACTGGAGATTTGCGAGTGCGACGCCCGGCTGACCGCCATCATAGTGCCGGGACCATGCAAGTTCTTCGGGCTGCTCCGAAGCGACGACGAACTGGTGATCTCGCACCAATGCATCATCAAATTTGGCGACGATGTCATACTCGTCGATCTGCCGGCACCCAAATCCTAGCGAAAGCACGAGGACTGTGTTATACTTGCAGCAAGAAGACAGATCGTGAGGGTTGCCATATGAAGTGCCGCTATTGCGCATGCACGGAAAGCAAAGTAATCGACAGCCGGCCCACCGATGATGGAACCACCATACGCCGCCGCCGAGAATGCATGGCATGCGGCAAACGGTTCACAACCTATGAAAAGATTGAAGAACTCCCAATCATGGTCATCAAGAAAGATGGCCGGCGCGAGCCCTTTGACAGTGAAAAGATTCTGACCGGCGTTCGCCGCGCCTGCGAAAAGCGGCCGGTCTCTTCAGCCGATCAGGACAAGCTGGTAGATGACGTGGTACGGGAAGTATTCAACTCTCTAGAGCAGGAAATACCGAGTTCCCGTATTGGCGAGCTGGTCATTGTGCGCCTCAAGGAGCTCGATGAAGTCGCATATGTAAGATTTGCCTCCGTATACCGGCAGTTTAAGGATATCAATACGTTTATGCAGGAATTGGAACTGCTTTTGCGGGAGAAATAATGCAGTATAGCTTTCCAGCGGCCTGGCCGCTTATACAAAGAGGGCACGCGTACCACGAGCGAAACGGAATAGGCTTTTTTACGCTGCCGGCGTTTACGGACACCGGCATAGTTAGGCATGGCTGCAGCACGCGCACGGGCGGCGTGAGTAAGGGCGCGTATGCTTCCCTGAACCTCAGCTTCACCCGGCCGGACGAACCGCGCGAGAACGTGATGGAAAACTACCGCCTGTTCGCGCAAGCGGCGGGCATCGCATGGGACAGCATGGTGATGGATACTTTCGAGCACGGCGTAACAGTTCTCGCTGTGGACCGCGGCGACGCCGGCGCGGGGTATCTGCTCCCTCCCCTGCCCTTTTGCGACGGGCTCATAACGGACGATCCGGGCATCGCGCTCATCACCGGCCACGCGGATTGCCTGCCCCTGTATCTGCTCGATCCTGTCCGGCGCTGCATAGGGCTCGCCCACGCGGGCTGGAAGGGTACTCTGGGCAAAATAGGCCTGGTTGCCGCAAAAATGATGGCGGAGCGCTACGGGGCTGATCCTGCGCGTATGCTGGCGGGCGTGGGCCCCTGCATCTGCGCGGATTGTTTCGAAGCCGGCGAAGATCTGGGGGCACTGTTCTCGGAAGCCTTTCCGGGCGTCCCCTGCGTGTCGCCCGGAAAGCCGGGCAAGGTACAAATTGATCTTGCCATGGCCGCCGCGGCGCAGTTTATGGAGGCGGGAATACCGCCTTCGCAGATATCGCTGATGGACGTCTGTACGTTTGAAGAAGAGCGCCTGTACTCTCACCGCAGGGAAAAGGGTAACACGGGCGGCATGGCCGCGTTTCTGCAGCTTCAGCCGAAGGAAGCTTTCGGAGAAAAGGATGCGTTTTTGCAATACGCCCCGAAGGCGCAAACTGTATAAATCGCTGTGAAAACTAGGGCCGGGATTGATCCCGGCCTCTTTTATACCTCCGCCTGCGCGCTCATCCAACCGTGCAGGGCGTTTACGATGCGTTCCTTTTCCTCCGAACGACCGTTTTGCGGATTATAAGTAACCCCCGGTCCAATCGTGAGCGTTCGGTGTGATTTATCGGCGTACATAGGATAAAACGTCGTGCAGTTCCCGGTCCGTCTATAATATTCCGCGCCGATGCCCGCAAACCCTGAAAAGAATTCGGACACGCCTTTCATGGGATATTTCCCCGTTGGGTTCTCGGGAAAAAGCAGTATATTGTCCTCATACTCCATTGCGTCCGTCGTCAGTTTGATGGTGTTAATCACGTCGCGAACGGAGCCGCGGAATACGGGGATAGGGTCAAGCGAGCGCAGCACGAACAGTATCACGGGCGCAAGCAGCCGCGGCAACTTTTCACGCGCACGTTTGGGCAAAAAGCGGAATACGGTCTCTACGCCGCCCTTTAAGTGGCCGGCGATGGCATCCCTGTCCAGCATGTTGGAAATGATCCAGGAGCGAAAGTAGAACGGCAGATGCAGGTTTGTAATAAGCGGCCCGTAAATCTCCAGATGATTGCACACAAATACCACGGGGCCGTTTCCCAGATCCACCCGCTCCGCCCCGATCACGCGGCAAGGCATGAGCGGGCGTACCATGAAGCGCAGAATATCCGGCGCAAATCGCCTTGACTGCTGGATCAGCTTCATCTGCAGCCTCGTCCTGAGCGCGGGATTAACGCGATTAATACGCTGCTGCGCGCGGTAATGCGCAAGCTTTCGGGCATAGTCCCGGTTCAAAGGCTGCATCAGCGCGTATATAAGCGCGGCGGCCACTAAAACCGGCGGCCAGAAAAGCATGGAGCTCAGCGCCCATCGCACGACGGGGTTTGACATCCATGATTCAGGCCGGCCCTGCGTCAGAAAAGATATGAGGGTTAATAGCAGCACCAGCAGCAACGTGAACAGCGTAAGGCTCCATTCCGTCACCGCCCGCGTATTGTCACGGTAACCCTCCAGTTCTTCGGGAGTCATATCC
>JAEWWD010000022.1 GCA_023396535.1 Bacillota bacterium | reverse complement strand
GTATAAGCCCTTTTTGCTCAAGTTTGGCCAGGTGGGCATGCACGGTAGAGGTGGACGCAAGCCCAACAGCCGTGCAAATTTCCCGTACGGTTGGAGGAAAGCTGTTTTTTTCATAATAGGATACAATAAAATCATAAATAGCCTTTTGCGGGTTATTCAGCTTTTTCATGGACAGCTCCTCCTGACGGGCAATGGGTGCTCTTTATGAACACAAGTATAGCATAGTCGGGATAATTTGAAAACGTTCGTTCGGAAAAATTAAGTAAAAGAACGTTCGTTCCGGATAGAATAATAAACAAGTACTGATGAACGATGGATATTGAGAAACGGCATGAACGTGAATAGTTCAAAGGATAACTGTAATGGATGAGGGAGGGGAGAGCGTTATGAAACGCTGTGTACTGGATGATACCAAGCTCTGTACGGATTGCGGCGACTGCGACCGCTGTGATCTGGATCCGAATAAAATATGCGATGACTGCTGCAAATGTCTGGAAACAGAACAGCCGTTTGCCAGCGTGCCTGTGGCTGATATCGTAACCGAGCAGGCGGGTTCATACCTGCGCGAGTATTACTCCAACGCCGACGATGAAGAGTTTGAAATCCCGTACGATGTGCCGGACGCAAAACTGGCGGCGGAATGGGAAGAGCGTCTTCGCGCTTATGAAGAGCGGGAAAAGCAGCACATCCCTAACATCCGCGGTGTACGCAAGCGCACGCATACAGATTAAATTCCATCGTTCTTTGGCTTTTCCGGGTCTTCGCGAAGCTTGATTACCTGAGCTGCGATGCGGCGCATGTCCTGCGAGATCGCCGCATAGTGCTTGCGTGTGGTATTGACGTCCTTATGGCCAAGCACGTCGGCCACAAGATAGATATCGCCTGTTTCCTGATACAGCATGGTGCCGTAGGTACTGCGCAGTTTATGAGGCGATATTTTTTTCAATGGCGCGGCGATTGCCGCGTATTTTTTTACCAGGTTCTCTACCGCCCGGGCTGTGATGCGCTTGTTCTGTATCGAAAGGAACAGCGCGCTCTCGTGGCCGGGCAAAGCCTCTATGGCTTCCCGTTCGAGTAGGTAATTGAGCAGTGCCGCGCGCACCTCATCGCCGAATACCAGGGAGTCCTGACTGCCGCCCTTGCGCGTAATGAGGAAAGCGTTGTTTAGCAAATCTATATCCTGCAGATCTATGCCGACCAGCTCGCTGATTCGGATGCCTGTGCCGAGAAAAAGGGTTAATATCGCGGAGTCGCGGGCTTTTGTAAACTTGTGATATTTTTTCTGAGAGGGGGAAAGCCCGCTTCCTGCTTCGACCGTATCCAGAAGGTCGGCGACCTCATTGGGTTCCAGCCGAATAATCGCACGCTCGTGCAGCTTTGGGATTTCCACCAGCGACGCCACATTATTCTGCAGCATCTCCCGTTTGAAGAAATACTTAAAGAATGAACGTAAGGTTGACAATTTACGAGCTTTTGCGCGTTCGTGGTTTACAATTTCGCGATCCGCTTTTGCATAAAAAGATAACCTTTCCAGAAACAATTCGATATCCAGCGCCTTGACCTGCTCAATATCCGCCAATGTCAATTCCGTTATGGTCTTTCCCTGAAAATACGCAACATCAGTCGTCAGAAAGGAAAAAAAAGTCCTCAGGTCAACCGCATAGCCGTAGCGCGTCAGCACGGAAGTCTGGCTTTCGATGCCGCGCATAAATGTCCCGCAGAAGCTGGGAAGCTTCTGCAGCATGGTACGCAGTTTTTGCGTATAGAGTTTGTTCTTTTTTGTATCGAATGTTTCCTGCAACAGAGTCACCTGATCAAATATATTTTGACTAGAGAAATCGTTTATCCAGTCAAAGGGGCATGCTTTTTTGTTGCTATCATCCCGATGATACTATTCGTTAAAGACAAGTTTAACGAATAGTATTAGTGATTTTTTGGGGAATCATGAGCTTAAATCCGTTTGCCTGGCCTGTGATGATTCGGCGTCGTTTACGCATCTGCATCTGGCTTTCTCGTTTTTTCGTTCTGCAGCTTTTCGTTCTGAAGCGCTTTGATTGCGTCACGTGCCAGCGCGTCGCAGCGATTGTTGTTTTGATTGTCGCTATGGCCTTTGACCTTATGCCATGTGACCTCATGTATGTTTGTCAACCGAAGCAGCCACTGCCAAAGATCCTGGTTCTCTACGGGCTGTTTTTGGGACGTCTTCCAGCCGTTGCGCTGCCAGTTTACAATCCAATTTTCGGTAAATGCGCGGCACAGATAGGCGCTGTCGGTATAGAGATCCACCATGCAGGGCTCTTTCAGGGTTTCCAAAGCCTGTATGGCAGCCATGAGTTCCATACGGTTGTTGGTGGTCTCCCCTTCCCCGCCGGAGATTTCCTTTTTATGGTTTCTGTATTGCAAAATTGCGCCCCAGCCTCCCGGTCCGGGATTGCCGGAACAAGCACCATCTGTGTATATAATGATCTGTTTTCGATCGTCGCTCATTCCCGGCTCACTTGGAGGCTTCAAGCTGATGTACTTTATCGACGCAGACCTCTACCGCATCCAGCACGGCCGCGCGAAGCCCGCCGCGTTCGAGCGCCGTGATGGCCTCGATTGTCGTACCGCCGGGCGAGCAGACGGCATCTTTCAAGGCGCCGGGATGCATGCCGGTATCGAGAACCATCCTGGCCGCGCCAAGCACCGTCTGCGCCGCGAGCTTATACGCCAGTGCGCGCGGCAAACCGGCGCGAACGCCGCCATCCGCCATCGCCTCGATGAACACATAAACATAAGCAGGCCCGCTTCCGGATACGCCGACAACAGCGTCCATCAGGTAGCTGGGCACCAATTCGGATTTTCCGGTCGCGTCAAACATGGCCTGCGCAAACTGCAATTCCTCATCGGTCAGCGTATGATCCATATCCAGCGCGACCATACCCTGTCCCACCATGCAGGGCGTGTTGGGCATAACTCTGAGGATACGGCAATCCGTCGCCAATGCCGCAATATCCGCCCTCGACCAGCCGGTCACGATGGAAATCAGCGCCTTGCCTTTGAGCGCATTTGCACATTCGCGCAGAACGGATGCGCATACGTTTGGCTTCACGGCCAACAAGACGATATCACAGGGTGCGATCATGGCTGGCGCGCTCTGCGCCGTCAGTATGCCCAGTTCGGCCTGCAGGGCTTTGATTTTTTCTTGGTTGGGGTCATATGCGTAAACATTGTACGGAGCAAGCAGTCCTTCCCGCAGTATACCGCGCAAAATAGCTTCCCCCATATTACCGGCGCCAATAAAACCAAGACGTGTCATACTATCCTCCTAAAGCTTTATCTAACTGGTATTGCCATCCTACCATATCCCATCCCGGTCAGCGCCGGCAGATTTTCCACTTTCGTACGGGTGCGGATAAAATCGTCGGCTGATCATTTCTTTGGAGAAGTGCAATGTCCGAAACTTTCGGCATGTTGGTTCCTCCTCACTGATTATATTGCCATGATTGGATATATGTTGATTATATCATAAATCTGCATACATCCGCATATAAATGATGCTCTGCCCACAGAATTCCAAACAGTCTCTGCTATGATTTTACAAATAAAAAACCGGCCGATTTCGGCCGATTATCTTTTATATATGGCAGGGGCAGAAGGACTCGAACCCTCAAGAACGGTTTTGGAGACCGCTATGTTACCATTACATCATGCCCCTACGAAAAACCAACATGCGTATTATAGCATTACGCGGCAGGGCTGTCAATCATGACAAAATGAAGCGAACGCGGGATAGTAATAACCCGCGTTCGCTAAAACTTTCGATATTCTTATTCGTCTTCTTCGTCTACGGCGGGCACAACTTTTTCGTTGCAGGACGGACAAATCAATTCATCGGGAGAAGCGAGCATTTCCTGATCGAAATAGATGGTTTCGCCGCAGTGCGGACACTTGACTTCTATAAAGTCATCTTCATCAAACGCATCCTCGTCTTCGTCGTCCTCATCGTCGTCTTCGTCGTCCTCTTCCTCATCATCTTCGTCGCCATAAAGCTCATCTTCAAAATCGTCCAGCGCATCGTAGATATCGGAAACGCATTCGTCAAGTTCTTCGATGGTGGCTTCGTTTTCGTCCAGCGCATCAGCTACGGCGTCGAGCGTATCGATGATAGCGGCGTACATTTTACGCTGCACCTCGTCCTCAATGCCCAATCCGTCGCACAGGCCGCGAAGATAGGATACCTTTTCTTTGACATAACTCATGAAAGCGCACCTCCTGGCTTTAGTTTGCTTTATACGCGCTCCATGTATTCACCCGTACGTGTGTCGACGCGAATACGCTCTCCCTCGTTGACAAAAAGAGGCACATTGATTTTATACCCCGTTTCGAGTACGGCGGGCTTTGTGGTGCCGGTCGCCGTATCGCCTTTGAAGCCGGGCTCGGTTTCCGTTACGGTCAGTTCCACAAAGTTGGGCGCTTCAACCGAGAATGGCTTTTCCTTGTAGAAACGAACTTTGACGGTCTGATTTTCCACTATGAAGTTAATGGCGTCTTCCACCTGGTCGAAGTTCAGGGGCATCTGCTCGTAGGTTTCCGTATCCATGAAGTAATAAAGAGAACCGTCGGAATACAGATACTGCATTTCCTTTGTCTCAATGTGTGCGTTGGGGTATTTATCCGTGGGGTTGAAGGTACGCTCAAGCACAGCGCCCGTCATAACGTTCTTCAGGCGGGTGCGCACAAACGCCGCACCTTTGCCGGGCTTTACGTGCTGGAAATCCGCGATGGACCATACTTGTCCGTCAATTTCCACCGTTATACCCTTGCGAAAATCAC
>JAEWWD010000285.1 GCA_023396535.1 Bacillota bacterium | reverse complement strand
ACCTCGATGCCAAACAGGCTGCGCCCGTATTATCTATGCTCCCTTTTGAAAAGCAGATCAACGTCATCACGCGCATAGCCAACATGGGCGCGACGTCACATGAATACGTCAAAGATACGGAGCGCGTGCTTGAACAAAAGCTCTCCTCCATGATGCTCGGCAATCAGACTGTCGCCGGCGGTATAGAAAGTCTGGTACGCATTCTGAACAGCGTGGATCGCGGGACTGAAAAACGCCTGATCGCAACGCTTGAGGAAACAGAGCCCGTCCTTGCCGAGGACGTCAAAAACCGGATGTTTGTATTTGAAGACATTATTAAGCTGTCCGGTCAGGATATTCAGCGCGTGATGCGCGATATTGACAATAAGGATCTTGCCGTCGCCCTCAAAACTGCAGGCAAGGAGGTTACCAAAGCGATATTCGACAATATCTCCAAGCGCCTGCAGGATATGATCCACGAAGAAATCGAATACATGGGGCCCGTCAGATTGCGTGATGTTGAAGAGGCGCAGCAGAGGATTGTCAATACCATCCGCAAGCTTGATGACGCGGGCGAAATTACGATATCTCGGAGTCAGGGGGATGATATGATTGTTTAAGATCGATAAATCCTCTGTGGAATATCTGGATGCAAATATATCCTTTATCGTCGTTAAGCCGCCCGAACGCGCATGTGCTGAGGAAGCCGCCGGCGTTGAGGCGGCTGCGTCTCCCGCACAAAATTCCGTCCCGACCGAAAGTATATCGCAGAGCGCGCTCACGGCCGCGAAACGCGAAGCCGATATTATTCTATCCATGGCAAACGAACGTGCCGGGCAGATTCAATCCGAGGCTCGTCAAAAGGGATATTTGGATGGGTATAATGAGGGACGGGCAGAAGCCGACCATCAGGCGCAGGAACTTCAGCAGGAATATCGGGAAGCGTTCGACCGGTTGGCCGCGCAGGTGAGCAGCCATCTCCAAGAGCTTGATTCCATGCTGGAACAAAACATATTACGCCTTTCTTTGTTGATTGCAAAAAAAATTATTAATATCGAACTGGAAAAAAACGATATAGTATTTGAGCAACTGCTCCGGCGAACTATCCAGCTGCATCAATCCGCGGAACGGTTCGTCATTCGTTTGAACCCGCGCGAGTACGGACGTTTTATAGGAGAGGCCGACCAATTGCGCCAGGAACTCAAATGTGCGCCCTTCTCGGTCATAAGCGATCCTGTAATAGCAAAAGGCGGACTTGTGCTGGAAGCCTCTGACGGCATATACCGTACCGGCGTGGATACGCAGCTGAAACGGCTGGAGGCCGCGCTCGGCGTGGGAGGTTCGGACGATGATTAAGCACTTTGACATCAATAAATATGAAAAAATCATCAGCCGCATCGATATGTTTGAGCGTGTCGGAAAGGTCTCCCAGGTGGTGGGGCTTGCGGTGGAGTGCGTCGGCCTGCAGACGCGTATGGGCGACATCTGCCGCATCCATACCGGAAAACACGGAGAACACATACTGGCTGACGTAGTGGGTTTCAAGGAAAACAAGGTGCTTTTAATGCCGCTGGGCGAGCTCAGTGGCATAGGTCCTGAAAATTATGTGGAATCCACCGGTGAGTCGCTGCGCATACCCGTCGGTTTGAATTTCCTGGGCAGGGTTCTGGATGCGTTTGGGAACCCCATCGACGGCAATGGCCCCATCGAACCGGAAGCCATGTATGCGATAGATAACCCGCCGCCTAATCCGCTTATGCGCAAGCACATCGACGAAGTACTGCCTCTGGGTATTAAGGCGATCGATTCCATGCTGACCATTGGCAAAGGCCAGAGGATAGGCATATTCGCGGGCAGCGGCGTAGGGAAAAGCACATTGCTCGGTATGATCGCGCGCAACGCCACATCAGATGTAAACGTGATCGTTTTGATCGGCGAGCGTGGCAGAGAGGTGAGGGCGTTTCTGGATAACGATCTCGGCGAAGAAGGGCTGAAAAGATCGGTGGTCGTCATCGCGACTTCAGACCAACCCGCGCTGATCAGACTCAAATCCGCAAGCGTGGGAACCAGCATCGCGGAATACTTCCGTGATCAGGGCAAAAGTGTACTGCTCATGATGGACTCTTTGACACGTTTTGCTATGGCGCAGCGCGAGATCGGCATGGCGGTAGGCGAACCACCCGTATCAAGAGGATATACGCCGTCCGTATACGCGATAATGCCCAAACTGCTGGAACGATCCGGTACGTCGGACAAAGGCTCTATCACCGGTCTTTACACCGTTCTGGTGGAAGGCGACGATATGAACGAACCCATTGCGGATACGGTTCGCGGCATTCTGGACGGGCACATCGTGCTTTCCCGCCATCTTGCCAACAGCAACCACTACCCCGCTATCGATGTATTGGCCAGCGTCAGCAGGTTGATGCCGCAGATCGCGACACGCGAGCATTACGATCAGGCAGGCTTCGTACGCAATATGCTGTACACCTATCAGAAAGCGCAGGATCTCATAGCGATTGGCGCATACAAGAAAGGTACCGATCCAAACATAGACCGCGCAATAGAGCTGCTTGACCCCATACACTCCCTGCTCAGGCAACGGGTGAACGAGGCTTACTCGTTCGACGAAACGCTCGCACTGCTTCGCGGCATCGTTGAGAGGTAGCTGAGCCATGAAAAAGTTCGCGTTTACGTTGCAGGCGGTATATGATATCGCACTCGATACCGAAAGACAACGCAAAATGGAAATGCAGCGCATTGAGGCGAGACTTCAGACCATCGTCAAAGAAATCATTGGGACAAAAGCCGCTCTTCACAATACCAAACGCGAATGCCAGCAAAAGCTGACCTGTGGCATAGATGCGCCAAAGCTGATACAATATGACCAGTATTGCGACAGTCTCCATGCAACGATCTCGATACTGCAGCAGAATAAAACCAAGGTCGAGCGGGAAAAGGAAAAATGCCTGCAAGCGCAGATAGAAAACCGCAGGGAAATCAAAACCCTGGAAAAGCTCAGAGATAAGCAATATGAGGAATATCTGCTGGAGCTTCGCAGGGAAGAGGAAAAAGAGATCGGCGATCTGGTCGCCTACCGCACGACGATAAGCGAGGGACAACATGGCTGAAAACACGAAGCCCGCAGGCATTCCACAAAACAGACCCACAGCGGCGAAACCCACCGGCGCAGGAGCAGCGCAGCAAAAAGCCCCCGCTGGCGGTGCGCCAAATCAGGCCGCCATACTCAACCGCGCAAAGCAAATGGCCCCGCAGGGAAAACGTCAAAAGAAAAAGGCGTCCGGGGCGCTGATCGCCGGGTTGCTGCTCACATTGTTGTTTGCGGCGGCAGTGGGTATGGTATATTTTGATCTGGCCGGCTTCAAGGATGCCACGGTAACAGCCCTTCATCTTAGCGATCCCACCAAAACTCAGCTCGAAGCGCTGGATGCTCGTGAACAATCGTTTGCCGCACGGGAAGAAGCCATCGCCGCCGAGGAAGATGCGCAAAAGGCGGCCGCAAAGGAATTGAAGACCCGTGAAAAGACCGTCGCAGATAAGGAAAATGCATTGGCTGAGCAGGAAGCCGCGCAAACGCAGAAACAGGCCGAACTGGATGCGTTGGCCGCTTCGTTGGACGCAAAACAAATCGAATTGACCACCGCCATCGCTATGTTCTCCAATATGGATTCAGAAAGGGCGGCAAAAGCCTTCAGCGGCATCAAGAACCCGGCGGATATCGCGCTGCTGCTGCTGCATATGGACAGCGAAAAATCCGCGGAGATACTGAACAACATGCAGTCAAGCCTTGCTACCAAGGTAATGTCTGAGATCATCAAAATGCAACTGAGCACGGCCGCTCCGACGGCGACCCCTCAGCCAAGTCCCAGTCCAACGACATAAGAGAATATGATTGTGAGGTGATTTCTATTTTTCAAGCGGTACAAAGCAAATTTGCCGCTGAATCGTTCCTCTCCCTTTCCCCTTCTTCCAAAAATGCGAGTGTCAAATCCTCAACTCTGGATTTCAAAAAACTGAAAAATGACGCTTTGACGGACTTGACCACCTCCGAACAGACGAAGGTGAAAGACGAGGACGACCAGGCAAGCGAACAGGCTGTGGAAACTACCGGCCTTGGATTCGTTTTGTCCTGTGCCGGGCAAACACAGTACGCCGATAGTGCGCAGGACGCCGCCGAAACGGATCAATCGGCGCAAGTACAGGCCTTGATCGACACGGTTACCACATCCGGTTCAGACCCGGAGACAAACGAGCTTAGCGAAGGCGTGCGGGCTCTGTCGGCGGGTATTGCAGACATTCTCGAAGGATTGCTCAGGGAAGGCCAACCCGCGGATGAGGCCATGCGGCAAGCGGAACAACTGCTGACAAGCGCCTATGAACAAGCGGTAGCCCAGCAGCAAAACGCCTCCCTTGATACGGACGAAAACAGCACGGATGCTGTATACGATGAAGCAGGGATGCTCGAAGAAATCTCGTCCAAGACGATGCAGGCTCGTTTAAGAGACCTTATCCATGAGTATCTTTGCTCCTTGGAGAATACCGGCAATACCGAACAGTCAACGGCAACAGCCAATACCCAGACGACGGGTACCCAAACGACGGGTACCCAAACGACGGATACCCAACCGATGGACAACGCCATGGCTGCCTTGCAGGGCGCGCTGCGTCAACTGAACAAGGATGCCGCAGCTAACAGCAGTGACGATGGCAAGCAGGCAAAGATGGAAGTCATGCCCCGCTCCGCTCAATCGAAAAACGCGCAGCACTTCGTGCCATTCGTGGCGGCGGAGAAGAGCCCTGCGCTCACGATGGAGATGGAACAGACGGTTTCTTCCGCCACCTTCGTCAAAGAAACGGATATGGCCGATAACATCTCCCGGATCGTGCAAAGCATATCGGCACGATTTGCTGAAGACGCGCAGGAATTCACCATATCTCTCAAACCAGAGCACCTTGGCAAGCTCAGCATCAAGCTGATCATGGACAGCGACGGCCTGCGCGCACAGATCAAAGCCGCGGACTCCTCTGTGAGCGGGCTGATCCGCAGCGAACTGAACACGCTATCCGATTCACTCAAGGATAAAGGGATACCGGTTACGCAAATCGACGTCTCTTACGATACCGCGGCTTTCCTGACCGATGCCCGTCAGGGAAACAGCGGACAGTATCCGGGATCTTCTTCCAAGAACCGGCGAACATATACGCTCAATGGAACAGAACCCTACGGTGCAATTCCTGCCCTGACGGATTCGCAGCAGTTGCTGATACAAGGCAGTTCCATCGAGTTTCAGGCTTGAAAGGAGAGGCTTATGGCCACCACGCAATCCGTTACCGGAAGCACGCGCACCCTGGAGGATTACCAGAACAGCCAGCGCGTAGCAAACCAAACACTCGACAAAGACGCGTTTTTACAGCTGCTCATCGAGCAGATGGCTAATCAGGACCCGCTTAACCCCGCGAGCGATACCGAATATATCTCCCAGCTCGCGCAATTCTCCATGCTTGAGGAGCTTCAGTCCCTGAACGACACCATGACGCAGACACAGCTCTACAGCCTGGTGGGCAAGTACGTATTTGTCAACAGCACCGACAGCGAATCGGGAGAACAGAAACTGATATACGGCAAGGTTGACGGCATAATCAAGCAAAACGGCATCGACTATCTCGTGATCGGGGACAATCAGTATCAGCTCAGCGATCTCGTCGGCATCGCCAATGTGGAAGAGACCCAGACAGTAACCGATACGGTTACCAACTCAACCGGTCTTCTGGGCAAGACCATATCGGCCCTTCTGAATGAAGAAACCATAACGGGCACCGTATCCAAGCTGTTCTCCCGCGACGGGGTAGTATACGCGCTCGTTGACGATCATGAAATCCCCGTTTCCAGCATCACTGAAATATCCTGAAACAATATCGGAGGTAAACGACTATGATGCGTTCTCTTTATTCCGGCATTACCGGACTTCGTAACCACCAGACCCGTATGGATGTAATTGGCAATAACATTTCCAACGTCAACACAGCGGGCTATAAAGCCAGCCGTGTCGTGTTCTCCGATATCTACAGCCAGACGATCAGCCCCGCTTCTGGCAGCACTGCTGGGTCGGGCGGCACCAATCCCAAGCAGATAGGCCTCGGCGCGGCTATCGCCACCATAGACGTTCTGCATACCGCCAGCGCCAGCCAATATACGGGCGCGCCGCTGGATGTTTCTATTGAGGGCGACGGCTACTTTGTACTTTCCAACAATGGCCAATATACATATACCCGCGCCGGCAACTTCTACACCGACGGCAACGATAACCTCGTCAGCTCCAACGGAGCGTTTATACAAGGTTACGCGGTAACGGGCGGCACAACGTCGACAACGTTGTCGAACATCCACATAGACCCTAGCTATTATGACGTTTCCATCGACGAGACCGGCGCAATTGTGGGCATAGATACCGACGGCGACAAGGTTACCATCGGGTACATAGCGCTTGCGACATTCCCCAATGAAAATGCTCTTGAAAAGGTTGGCCAAAGCGCCTACCGCAGTACAGTCAACTCAGGCGCTGCCCAATACAGTGTTCCCGGCAGCGACGGGGCAGGCACCCTCAACCCCGGAACGCTCGAAATGTCAAACGTCGATCTTGCAAGCGAATTTACGGATATGATCGTCACACAAAGGGGATTTCAGGCCAATTCCCGCATCATTACCACAACGGATTCAATGCTTGAAGAGCTCGTCAACCTGAAGAGATAGTTTTAGCGTACTCCTCCCCCTGACGTGCAGTACGGTACCGGGCAGGGCGCCAGCCAGGCGGATCGGCGCCCTCCCATGTTGAAGTATGGAGAACAACATGATCAGATTAAGCCGATTGAACAAAGAGCCATTTTTTGTAAACTGCGACCTGATCGAATTCGTGGAGGAAACGCCCAATACCATCGTTTCCATGGTTTCCGGTCGTAAGCTTGTGGTATCGGAAACAGCCGACCAGATTACGGATTTGATTGTCGCATACAAACGGCGCGTATTTGGCCCGGGCCCCGTGGATAAAACCACAGGGCATAAGTGACGTTGCATATGGCGTTTGCGCACATATTGTGGGATATCCGCCGAAAATGGCTACGGCGGACTTTTCACGTGTGTTTTGGCAATACGGCGACATGGCGCTAAGAAAGACATCCCGGACGAACGTCACCCGATATTCGATGCTTGGCGCCGCCTGTTCCGCAGGCCATAATTCAGTCTATAAATTTCTGTAATTTTATGATAGAGTATTCATAATAGTCGATCATATGATATAGTTCGACATCATGGATCAAACGAGGGATTGTTTTGGCAGACGTACTATCGCAAAGCGAAATCGATGAGCTGCTGCTCGCATTAGCATCCGGAGCGGATCTTCCCTCCGCAGAAGGAGAAGCGGAGGAACCGCTGTCCGTTCGTGTCTATGATTTTCGTACCGCCAATAAGTTTACCAAAGATCAAATTCGCATGCTCCATTTGATCTATGGAAATTACGCGGGACGACTTGCAACATTCCTTACCGGCGCATTGCGTACAAAGTGCGATGTGGAAGTCACTTCCATTGAGGAACAGAGTTTCGCGGAATTCAGCAATTCCCTGCCCTCGCCCGCGTATCTGGCCATAGTTTCCATGCCGCCGCTCAAAGGCTCCGCGTTATATGAAATCTCCTCTTCCGTCGCTTACGAAATCGTCAGCCGTCTGCTCGGCGGAACGGCTTCGTTTGACGAGGACGCCGGTAAGTCCTTTACGGATATCGAAATCAGCATATTATCCCGCATCACTAACCAGATGTTGTCCATCATGAGCGAAAGCTGGGATCGTGTCGCGCCCATGCAGGCAAACATTGAACGAGTGGAAACAAGCCCGCAGTTTGCGCAGATCGTTGTAAGCTCCGAACCTATTGTCATTGTTACGATCAGCGTCACGATTGGGAGCGTTTCGGACATTATCAACCTGTGCATTCCACACCTGTCCATACAGCCAATCGCGAAAAAACTGTCCACCACACTTATGTATAATGATCGCACGAGTGCGCAGCATGACGATCAGTTATCCGATAAAGTCCACCTCAGCCCTCACATTGCGGCTACCCCCATCACGCTTCGCGCACTGTTCGACTCTACGACCGCTACAATTAATGATATACTGAACCTGCAGGTGGGAGACGTGATCCGCGTTGAACACCCGATCAGCTTGCCCATCACCGTAATGGTAGAGCATATCCCCAAATTCAAGGGCAGTATGGGCCTCAAGGGACGGCGGATTGCCATCAGGATATCACATATTATCAAGGAGGTATCTGATGATGACTAACCCATCAGATTTATCAAGCTTCTTACAGGGCATGATGGATGATACCCAATACGTGCTCAGCGAATTGGAACAGGATGCCTTGGGTGAACTCGGAAATATTTGTATGGGTACTTCGGCTACCACGCTGTCCACACTGTTGGGCAAGAAGGTCAGCATCACTACCCCTCGCGTACGGGTTGCACGTAGCATGCAGGATCTTGAGCAATACCAAAAGCCCTATGTAGCCGTTGAAGTCTCCTACATATCCGGCGTGGACGGCTATAATATCCTGCTGATGAAAAACGAGGATGTTGTGATTATCACGGATATCCTTATGGGAGGCGACGGCAATGTTGCACCAGATACTGAGATTGGCGAACTGCAGCTATCCGCCATCAGTGAAGTCATGAATCAAATGGTCGGGTCCGCATCCACGGCGTTGTCATCCATACTGATGGTTCCGGTCAATATCTCTCCTCCGCGCACCAGAACGATCGTGTTGGAAGAAGAGGCTATCGTAGACATGGCCTGTGCCGACGACGTTACGATAGCAATCAACTTCTCCATGGAAATCGAAGGCGTATTGAAAAGCGAACTCATGCAAATACTGCCCTTTGATTTCGGAAAAAAAATGGCGAACGTGCTGCTTAGCGATATGAACGCGTCTTCCTCCGAGGCCGCTCCTCCCCTGCCTCCCGCACCGCCTGCTCCGAAGCCTGAGCCTGTCGCGCCGCGCGTCGCACCGCCCACGCAACACGTCAGCGCGCCCCAGCGTCCCGCCGCTCCGCCCCGTACGCAGCAGGATACTAGCCGGGTCGGCGTAAAGGCAATGCAGTATCCATCTTTTGATGAGCCGGCAACTCCGCCGCACGGGAATTCGGAATACGACAACAGCCTGAACCTGATACTGGATGTACCGCTGCAGGTGACTGTAGAGCTGGGCATGGCTAAAAAAAGTATCAAGGAAATATTAGCTTTAACAAACGGCTCCGTGATCGTACTGGACAAGCTGGCCGGCGAAATGGTTGATGTGCTGGTAAACGGCCGTCTGTATGCGCGAGGCGAGGTCGTCGTCATAGATGACAATTACGGCGTGCGCGTCACGGAAATTGTCTCCGGCTCGCAGGGAGGTATCACCCGTACAAAGAATCTGTTTGAAATGATATAGTTTCTTGCGATCGAAAAGGCCCGAAGTTAGGGCCTTTTCGATTGCTGCGATCCCTGTTTAGTTTCATCGTTTTTTTTATTCGAGTCATTCCCTGCGAAACGCATTTTCAGGCAAATAGCGGCCATTTTTCGAGCTAAACGCGCTTTTTTCCACCTGTAATGACATTGCCGCCGTATGGGAAAGTTACATCATATCGATGTCGAATACGGCATATTTCGGTTGACTTCAAGGATACACTCAAGTATAATGTGTCTGTGTTGCGCTGCGATCCGGCACACAC
>JAEWWD010000271.1 GCA_023396535.1 Bacillota bacterium | reverse complement strand
TCGTGAAACCTCCCAATACCCCCGTTTCTCTACTCCGCGGCGTTATCCGCGACGGCATAGCCCGGCTTCTTGGAGCGGCCATGCTGCCTGTCCACATTCTCCTTGTTTTTGTCGGAATAGATACGGTAAAGATCCTCCGCGCTCATGCCGGCGCGAATGCACATGCTGATGAAAAAATGCAGCACATCGACGAGCTCTTCCTGTACGGCGTCCGTATCGATTTCTTTCGGGTTTTTCCACCACTTGAAATTGACCTCGTCCAGCAACTCACCCAATTCCGCCACAATGGCGAGTACGTCCTTCTGTATCCATTCCTGCGGCGAAAAGCCATCCAGATGCCGGCGCGACGTGATATCGTCGTCCAGCGCTTTCTGCATGGCAAATATGCTCTCCAGCTTGTCCATCATTTCTCCCCCATCCAGTCATTCATCCTCAGAACGCGCCTTATTCCGGCATGTTCAGAATATCGCGCATTTCTTTTTCACGCTTATGAACGCGCCCCACGCAGACAGTGGACATGTTTTGAATATCCAGTACCTTGGGCAGTATACGGCGGATATCCTCCAGCGTTACGCCCTCGATGCGGCGGAGCGTATCCTCTTCGCTGTACAGCTTGTCGAGCAGCAACGCCGTTTTACCCAACGCATTCATGCGGCTGGACGTACCCTCCTGCGCGAGCAGATAGCTGCCTTTCAATTGATCTTTGCAGCGCTGAAATTCCTTCTCGGTAATGCCGTTTTTCAAAACCTCTTCCATTTCTTCGCGCATAAGGCGAACGACTTCAACCGCCTGCTGGTCGCCCGTGCCGGCGTAGAAGGAAAAGCTGCCCGTACTCCTGTAGCAGGTCGGGTAAGAATATATGGAATACGCCATGCCGCGCTGCTCACGAATCTTCTGGAACAGCCGGGAGCTCATACTTCCTCCGAGCGCGTTGCTCAGCACGAAAAGCGGGTATTGATCCGGCTCGTCCAGCGCGGTGCCCGGCATCGCCATGCAGATGTGGATCTGCTCAATATCCTTTTCCACCGCAAGGAACCTGCGCCCGCCCGGCGCATGGTTCATGCCGAAATCCAGCCTGCTGCCACCCGGAACAGACGCAAATCTTTCCTTAATGATATCCACGAGCTTCTCTTTCCCAAAATGCCCGGCCACGGAAACAACGATATGCCGCGGCACATACTGCCGGTTCATATAGGCAAGCAAACTTTCGCGCGTAAACGCGCGCACGCTTTGCTCCGTTCCAAGTATGGGCTTTGCGAGAGGATCTCCTTCATAGTACAGAGACGCTATGGTATCGTGTGCGAGATCTTCGGGACTATCCTGTACCATGAGGATTTCCTCGCAGACGACTCCCTGCTCTTTTTTAATTTCGTTAGGTTCGAATTTGGAATGCAATACGATATCCGAAAGCACATCTACAGCGCGATCCAGATGCTCGTCCAACACCTTGGCATAAAAGCAGGTGCATTCCTTGGAGGTGAACGCATTGATATTGCCGCCAATACCGTCCATTTCCGCGGCGATATCCTGCGCGCTGCGGTGTTCGGTGCCTTTGAAAAGCATGTGCTCAATGAAATGGGAAGCGCCGCCTTCCCCTTCCCCTTCAAATGCGGAGCCCGTTCCTACCCAAATGCCTATGCTGCAAGAACGAACATTTTCCATGGTTTCGCCGATGATACGAATTCCATTTTGTAGCGTTTCCTGAATGATCATACCCGTACTTCCTTTTGTGAGTGCTCGCCCAGCGTTTCGCTTACCGTCGCAATGCGAAACCCCTGCTGCCGCAGCCCGTCGATGCATGTGGGCATTGCCTTGACCGCCTCGGCTGTAGGCTGTATCAATAATATGCTTCCATCAAACGGCCGATCCAATGCACGCGAGAGTATATCCTCGAAATCTCCACGTCCGGACAACAGATCCACCGTGCAGAGCACATGCGTCAGGCCCAGCTTATTTGCCGCGCGCGTGGAGGTGGCCACTCTGCGCATGCCGGAATAATACAACGTCGGCCATACGCCCGACAATGAGTGGATTGTCTGAACAGAGCGATCTATGTCCTCTGCGACCGAGTCCGCGTTGCCGTCCTGCATGGGGTCCTGTCCCATCGTACCTATTTCGTGACCGTCCTGCGCCATGCGCACGAGGATATCCGGGTTCTCCTTCGCCCATTCGCCGCTGACCAGGAATGTGATGCGAGCATCCTTCTCCTTAAGGGTATCCAGCAGCTCGGGCAGCGCCGCGGCATTCCAGCTCACCGCGCATTCGACCGCAACCACGCCGTCTTCATGCCCGCGGTACACAGGGCTGTTATACAGGTCCCCCATGACGGATTGCGCAACCGGCGTGGTCGTCGTAAAATACAACGTTGCCATCAGCACAGCCAGCATGGTATTTACAAGTGTCCGCCCTCTCCCGCGCAACATGTCCATTGTGCCATCCTCCTTTGCATGCTGTTATACTATATGCTGCATGCGGAGTTGGGATGTCACCGGAGCCGGTATGGAATGAGGCGGGAAGGGATCACCCCGGCCCCGCCTCAAAGAAATATCTATGGGTCGTACGATTTTATTTCTGGTCTTCCGGCAGCAGGCCTTTGCGGGTGAGGTTGATTTTACCCTGCTTGTCAATCTCCATCACGCGCACGAGTATCTCGTCGCCGATGTTGACGACGTCCTCCACCTTTTCCGTGAACTTATTGGAGAGGTCCTTGATACGCACGAGTCCGTCTTTGCCCGGGGTCAGATTGACAAACGCGCCAAACGGCATGATGCGAACGACCTTGCCCAGGAACACGTCGCCCACCTCGATATCCTTGACGATACCCTCGATGATGCGCTTAGCGGCATCCGCGGCGGCAGCGTCCGGTGAGGCAATGAATACGCGTCCGTCATCCTCAATGTCGATCTTCACGCCGGTATCCGCAATGATCTTGTTGATAGTCTTGCCGCCGGACCCGATAACATCACGGATCTTGTCCGGATTGATGTTGAAGGAAATGATACGGGGAGCAAATTGGGAAAGCTCTTTGCGCGGTTCAGGCAGCGTTTCAAGCATTTTATCGAGTATGAACAGACGACCGACACGCGCCTGCTCCAGCGCGCGGGTCAATATCTCCTCATTGATACCCTTGATTTTGATATCCATCTGGATGGCGGTGATACCGTCTTTCGTACCGGCGACCTTGAAATCCATATCGCCGAGGAAGTCTTCAAGGCCTTGAATATCCGTCAGTATGGCGATGTTGCCATTGCTGTCGTCCTTAATCAGGCCCATCGCAACGCCGGCGACAGGCTTTTTGATGGGCACGCCAGCGTCCATCAGCGACAGCGTGCTCGCGCAGATGGAAGCCTGCGATGTGCTGCCATTGGAGCTGATGACCTCGGATACCAGCCGCATGCAGTACGGGAATTCTTCCTCGCTGGGCAGCACAGGCTCCAGTGCGCGCTCAGCCAGCGCGCCATGGCCGACTTCGCGGCGGCCGGGGCCGCGCATCATGCGGGTTTCGCCAACGCTGTAAGGAGGCATGTTGTACTGGTGCATATAGCGCTTGTTCTCTTCCAGCGTAAGCCCGTCGAGTATCTGCGCCTCGGCGATGGTGCCAAGGGTGGCGATGGTCATGACCTGGGTCTGTCCGCGCGTGAATACGGCGGAACCGTGCGTACGCGCCAGTATGCCGACCTCGGACCAAATGGGGCGGATTTCATCGCGCCTGCGGCCGTCCGGGCGAACGCCCTTGTTGATGATTTTATCGCGGACGATCTCTTTGGTAAGAGAATACAATATGGCGTCCACATCCTTGGCACAGCCGGGGAATTCCTCTTCCATGGCGGCGATGGTTTCTTCCTTCACCTGCTGAGAACGAACCTCTCGTTCCTTGCGTTCAAACGTATCCAGTGCCCATACCATTTTATCAAACGACGCCGCACGCACCTTTTCCTTGAGCGTTTCGTTAGGAGAATACACTTCGTATTCACACTTGGGCTTGCCGACTTCCGCGACGATGCCTTCGATAAACGTCACGATTTCCTTGATATAGCCATGGGCGAACAATATCGCGTCCAGCATTTCCTTTTCGGTGACTTCATTGGCGCCCGCTTCCACCATCATGACGGCGTCGCGCGTACCGGCGACCGTGAGGCTCAGCCGGCTCTTTTCCCTCTGTTCCACATTGGGGTTGAGTATAAATTCACCATCTACAAAACCCACGCTCACAGAGCCGGTCGGCCCCATAAACGGCGCTTCGCTGATGGAGAGCGCGATGGAGGAACCTATCATACCCAATACGTCGGGCTGGATGTCCTGTTCCACGGAGAGTACAGTGGCGATGACCTGCACGTCCCTGTAAAAGCCCTTGGGGAACAGCGGGCGCAGCGGCCGGTCGATGAGGCGGGATGTCAGTATTGCTTTTTCAGTGGGACGGCCTTCCCGCTTGATAAAGCCGCCGGGAATTTTGCCAACAGCGTAAAGCTTTTCCTCAAATTCGACGCTCAAAGGCAGAAAATCCACGCCGTCGCGGGCGGTTTTCGCGATCGTCGCGCAGGTAAGCACCGCCGTGTCGCCGCAGCGTACAAGGCAGGATCCGCCGGCCTGCTCGGCGTATTTTCCGGTTTCGACGATCAGTTTCCTGCCGCCAAGCTGCATTTCGAAAGTTCTTTGCATGTGTTGAGCTCCTTCTTTTATCTTCTTTCTTTTTTTCTACCAAATTAGTATAGCACGAGGCGGCCAAGTGCACCACAAAAAATATCTAAAACAGGAAAAACGGCGGTATTTCGCCGTTTAAGACCATTTCTATTTAGTTTCCCCAATTTGGGCAAAAATAAAGCGGGGATTGCTCCCCGCTTGTTGCACTTATTTCCTCAGATTCAGGCTGGCAATGATCGTCCTGTAACGTTCAATATCCTTATCCTTGAGGTAATTCAGAAGGCCCCTGCGCTGACCGACCATTTTGAGCAGGCCGCGGCGGGAGTGATGATCCTTCTTGTGCAGTTTGAGGTGCTCGTTGAGGTGATTGATGCGTTCGGTAAGCAGCGCAATCTGCACCTCGGGAGACCCCGTGTCGCCATCGTGCAATTTATATTGCTCGATGATTTCCAGTTTCCGGTCCTTTTCCATGATATCCTCCTGTTAATTGTATCCCCACCGGCAGAGTGAAGCGTTGGAGACTCGCAGGACCATGCCGTGGTTCAAGGGATTTACAGCTATTAGTTTAGCATACAGGCGCGAGCTTGTAAACATTTTTCGCCCCTGAAAAGCCCCTGTTTTAGCTGGGTTTGCGCATTTGATGTTCGCGCAGCCAGGTGCGCGCGCTCGCCGTGTCGTGCTCGATCTGCTGCGCCAGCTCGGTTTTTCCAGGGAAGCGAACTTCATCGCGCAGCCAAACGCGGAACTCCACGCACAGCTCCCGGCCATAAAGATCACCCTGAAAATCCAGCACATGCGTTTCCACCGTTGTGAACTTTCCCGATACCGTGGGATTGTCCCCTATGTTGGTGACCGCGGCATGCCGCACGCCCTGATAGCCGACGGTGGAAACATAAACACCGGGTCGGGGCAGCACTTTGTCCTGCGGCGGCAGTATATTCGCAGTTGGGAATCCTATGCTAGTACCTATTCCGCGATTGGATGTGACCATCCCGCAGAGCGAATACGGCGCGCATAACATGGCGTTGGCCGTACACAGATCGCCGCTTTCCAAAAGCTCCCGTATGCGTGTGCTGGATACGGGTTCTCCCTCATATACAACCGGTTCTATGACATGCACCTCAAATCCGCGCTCGCTGCCATAAGCCTGCAATGTGCGCGCATTTCCCTGCCCGCCCTGCCCAAACGCGAAATTGAACCCTACCAC
>JAEWWD010000253.1 GCA_023396535.1 Bacillota bacterium | reverse complement strand
ATTCATAACGTCGTAATGCTGACAGGCGATAATCAGCGGGTCGCGCGTAAAGTGGCGGAGGAGCTTGGCATAGAAGGCGTCTACGCAGAGCTTTTGCCCGGCGACAAGGTGGATAGAGTGGAAGCGCTGCTCAATGAAAAACGCAGGCAGGAAACGCTGGTATTTGTGGGGGACGGCATCAACGACGCTCCCGTGCTTGCCCGTGCGGATGTCGGCGTTGCTATGGGCGGCGTTGGGTCCGACGCGGCGATAGAGGCGGCGGATGTGGTGATCATGACGGACGAACCGTCGAAAATCGCCGCGGCCATTCGTATCTCCCGCAAAACCCTTGGCATCGCGAACCAGAACATCATATTCGCGATCGGTGTCAAGGTGGGCGTGTTGCTGCTGAGCGCCGTTGGGCTTGCTTCCATGTGGAGCGCGGTGTTTGCGGACGTGGGCGTGTCGGTGCTTGCAATATTGAACGCCATGCGCGCGCTCAAAACGCAAAAGTCCTTGGCGGAATGACGGGTATTATTTCACGAACGGGCCAAATAGGCGGATCATTTGCTAATGTTCGATAGGGGGAGCGGCTATGGTAAGAGAAAAATATTCCTGCGACTGCAATGTCATCCATATCGACGCCGTGCGCGCGGTGCTGGATAGAATGCCGTCTGAAGACATGCTTTTTCAGGTATCCGAATACTTCCGCGTTCTGGGCGATCAGACGCGCGCGAAAATCATATGGGCGCTGCATGAAAGCGAACTGTGCGTATGCGATCTTGCCAACGTACTCGACATGACTAAATCCGCCATATCGCATCAGCTCGGCATACTCAGGCGGGCGAACCTCGTAAAATTCCGGCGTGAAGGCAAGAATGTGTTTTACGCCTTGTCGGACGACCATGTGCGGCGCATGATAGAAGCGGGCATCGAGCATATCCACGAATAGCATAGTTGAGACGCAGCCCCGGGAGAAACGATCCCGGGGCTTTTGCCTATAAAATCTTTCAAGATTCAAATCTGTTTTTGCGGGTCCATTATTCAAACGGATGTTCAACGATACGCTGATATAGTACCGTATTCGCGTTAATTCAGCCTTCAAACGGATGGTTTTAAGCGAATTTCTATTCGTATTATTCGTTCAAATATATAAGCATATATTATGGATGACGAAATTGCTTTTTCGGGCCGCGCGCTGTATGCCGGCCTGTTTTTTCTTGTTGCACGGCGCCGCGCTTTTTCTGCGTTGACGCCTCCCGCAGGATCAAACGCGTATTATGTCGTGCGGCGGGGGAAAACTAACGCGCATCATGACGAACCGTTTCGGATTACGTCGGCCCGTCCGCGTTTTTTCTGCATGAGCGCGATGTGGAGAGATTTAAGCGGAAGACAGTAAAATAACACAGAATTGCCATAAAAATGGTGACAAGTGTGGCGAAGTGGTGTATAATATCGATACTAATAATAGACAGTAATATTCCCTGCAAAAAGGAGGCGGCCGCATTGTTGATGGGTTCCTTTGCGCACGGTGTGGACGCCAAGGGGCGCATATTCATCCCGTCCAAATGGCGGGAGGATTTGGGAACTTCGGTTATCGTAACGCACGGCATTCTCGGCGGGTCGGACGCGCGCTGTCTGTTTGGGATGTCTGAAAAGGGCTGGCGTGAATTCGCAGCCCGTTTTTCATCTCTGCCTGTGACGGATGTCGTGGGGCAGGGATTCCGCCGCATGATGTTTTCCAATGCCGCCGATTGCGAAATGGACAAGCAGGGCCGCATATTGATACCTAACGCGCTGCGCGAATATGCGCGGCTGGATAAAGACGCCGTTTTGGTCGGCGTGGACACCCGCATCGAAATTTGGGATGCGCAGGCCTGGCAGGCACATGAACAGAGTATGGCCGGGGATTACGGCGATGCGCTGATGCGTCTGGCGCAAATGGGCATATGAGCAGCGGATACCACGC
This sequence comes from Bacillota bacterium, assembly GCA_023396535.1. Lineage (GTDB taxonomy): Bacteria > Bacillota > Clostridia > Christensenellales > CAG-138 > JAEWWD01. The sequence continues at coordinate 21,202 of JAEWWD010000253.1, read as the reverse complement.
GCCCATCATGGTGAGCGAAATTCTCTCGCTGCTTCAGCCGGAGCGGGGCGGAGTCTTCGTAGATGGCACGCTCGGCGGCGGCGGGCACGCGCAAGCGGTGCTGGAGCGGCTGCCGGCGGGCGGGCGGCTCTACGGCATCGACCGCGACGGCGAGGCGATCGCCGAAGCGTCCCGCAGGCTTAAGCCCTTTGGCGACGCGTTTACGGCGATACGGGGAAATTTCTTTGATATGAAATCGCTGCTCCTGCAGCGGGGCATACCGGCAGCGGACGGCATATTGCTGGATCTTGGAGTGTCCTCCCATCAGCTAGACGCGCCGGAACGCGGATTCTCCTACCACAGCGATGCGCCGTTGGATATGCGGATGGATACGTCCGCGCCGCTTACGGCGTATGACGTCGTCAATACATACCCGGCCCCGGAGCTTGCACGTATATTCCGGGAATACGGGGAAGAACGCTTTGCAGGACGGATCGCTTCCTCGATCATCCGCGCGAGGGAGGGCGGACCCATCCGCTCTACCACGCAGCTTGCGGAAATCATAAAAGCGGCTACTCCAGCGGCAAAACGCTGGGAAGGACAGCATCCGGCCAGGCGGTCGTTCCAGGCCATCCGCATCGAGGTAAACGGCGAGCTTTCAGGCCTGAGGCAGGCGCTGGCGGATGCCGCGGGGTTATTGAACCCCGGCGGGAGGCTATGCGTGATCACGTTTCATTCTCTGGAGGACCGTATCGCGAAGCAACTTTTCAGGGAGTTGGAAAATCCCTGCACCTGCCCGCCTAAGTCGCCGGTCTGCATTTGCGGTAAGAAGCCCGTTGTGCGGATACTTACGAAAAAACCGCTGACCGCGGAGCAGCAGGAGCTTGAAGAAAACGCCCGTTCACGCAGCGCAAAGCTGCGCGCGATAGAAAAACTCTAGACGGGGCATGCATACGGCAGGAAAGGAATACCATGGAAGTAGCGAACAAACGGCAGGCGCATTCGGCATATTCTTCCGCGACGAGGATGTATTCGCCCACGAAGGGCTCCTCCGCGTATGCGTATGCGCAGGAGGCAGCAGCGCCTCAGCCGAAGCGGCAGCCGCAAGCTGCGCCGCAGCCCAAGCCCCGCCCCAAAGCAAGGCCGGAGCTGAGCCTGGGGTGCAAATGGGCGCTGCTGTGCTCGTTGCTGCTGCTGGCGGCCGCTTCGCTCGCGGTAGTGTTTCGCTATGCGGACATTGCGTCGCAGTACGCCGTGGTCAACCAGTTGAAGTCCGATATCGAGAGCGCTGAGCTTCGCGTGAAAGAGCTGAATGTGAAGCTCGAGTGCGCCGTGGGTATACAGGATGCGCAGGATGCCGCCGTCCGTTTCGGCATGACATATCCGACGGCGTCGCAGTACGTACGCGCGGGAGACGCGCTGGCGCTGAACGACTTGGACTCCCAAACGGAGCCGGATGAGGCAAATGCAAATCAGGGAGGGGCGTAAAGCGCAGGGGGTCGGCGCGGTGCGCTGAGGAACAGACCCCGTATTCCTACAGGAGGCAGGCATGAGCGCACCGGATACCGCAAACAAGCGCAGGCTGTTTACGCTGCTGATCATCATCGGCATATTGTTTTTTCTACTTTTAGCCCGGTTGTTCTATGTGCAGATCGTTTGGGGGCCGGAACTGCAGGAAAAGGCATTGCTGCAGTGGACGATGGATACGAGCCTTTCCGCCGAGCGAGGGCGTATCATGGACCGGGACGGACAGGTGCTTGCACAGAGCGGAACGGCGTATATGGTGGAGATCAACCCCAAGCAGATCAAATCCGACGAACTGGTACGGGTTGCCACGGAGCTTTCCAACACGCTGGGAATGGATTATGCGTATGTGCTTGGCAAGATCAGCGATACGACAAAGCAGCAGATCATACTTAAGCGGCAGGTGGAGCGCGCGCAGGTGGATCAGCTCATCGCCTGCAGGCTGGGCACCGGCGTAACATTCGGTATAGACACCAAGCGGTATTATCCCCTTGGCAACATGCTTTCACAGACACTCGGATTTACGACGGTCGACGGCGTGGGGCAGGAGGGCATAGAACGCAGTTATAACAAATATCTTGCGGGCGAGCCGGGCAGGCTTATTACGGAGACGGACCGCGACAACAAGCCGCTCGCGTACGGCACGCAGGAATATATAGAACCGGTGGACGGATGCGGCTTGGTTTTAACGGTGGATTCCGTGGTGCAGTCTTTCCTTGAAAAGGCATTGCAGGAAGCGGTCACCATCAACAATGCAAAAAACGCTCAAGGTATCGTGATGGATGTCCAGACGGGCGAGATACTTGCGATCTCGACCAAGCCGGATTATGACCCCAACAACCCGCCGCGCGACGATCTGGCGCTGCTGCAGGCGCTGGTCAAGAACCGCATCGTGACGGACGCATACGAGCCGGGCTCCACGTTCAAGGTCGTGACGCTTTCCGCAGCGCTGGACAGCGGGGCTGTCAATCTTTCGAGTACGTTTGACTGCCCGGGGTTTAAAATGGTCAATGGCGAACGGATTAAGTGCTGGAAGAACAGCCACGGCCATCAGACGCTGGAGGAAGCCGTCCGAAACTCCTGCAACCCGGCGTTTATGACGATGGCGCTCGCGATGGGCAAGGAGACTTTTTACGATTATATCTACCGCTTTGGGTTCGGCTCATCCACCGAAAGCGGGCTGACGGGGGAAAGCGGCGGTATCGTGATCCACCAGAAATATGTGCGGGAGAACAACATTGCGCGCATAGGCTTTGGGCAGAGCGTGGCGGTCACTCCTATGCAGCTCGCGGCGGCGGTATGCGCGGCCGTCAACGGCGGGGAGCTCATGCAGCCGTATATCGTCAAACAAGTTATCGGCGCGAACGGCGAGATCATCAAGGAAAACAAGCCGACCGTCGTGCGCCAGGTGATTTCGGAGGAAACGTCCGCCACCGTTCGCTCCATATTGGAGAGCGTGGTAGCGGAGGGCAGCGGACGAAACGCGCAGATACCCGGCTACCGCGTGGGCGGCAAGACGGGAACGGCGCAAAAATATGTGGACGGCAAGCCATCTTCGGGCAGCCTCATCGCTTCGTTCATAGGCTTTGCGCCGGCGGACGATCCCAAGTATCTCTGCCTGATACTGGTGGATGAGCCCAAGGTGGGCGTGATATTCGGCAGTACCGTGGCGGCGCCCTTCGTGAAAGATGTTATGCAGGAAACGCTGATGCATTACGGCGTAAAGCCGACAGTGCAGGCGGAGACGGTCGAAGTCCCCGACGTTGTGGGAAAGACTGTGCAGGAGGCTGCCAAAGCGCTAAAGGATGTAGGGTTGGTTGCCGATTATATGGAAGGGGAAGCGCAATCCCAGGTGATATCACAGGTGCCGTTCGCGCGGGATACTGCGGTGTCGGGCAGCGGCGTACTGCTGTATACGACGGATACCGCCGAGGACGCCGAAGCGACGTTTGCGGAGGATACGGTGGAAGTGCCGGATCTCTCGGGCAAGACCCGGCTGGAGGCTTATGACGCGCTTGCGGCGGTTGGCCTGACGCTCAGAATGGAGCCGGAGGATCAAAGCGGAACCGCTATCCGGCAAAAGCCGGAGGCGGGTGAGGAAATAGCGTTCGGCCAAAGCGTGACGGTTGAATTTTCACAGGTCCAGCCCTGAACGTATTGCCTCAGTCTGAATAGACATGCAAACAGGCGTGCCCTGTGATATACTGTTGGAGGCTGGCATGAAACGGCATTCACGCCCATGGGCACGGCCGCACCGGCTATAGAAACTGCCGGGGTCAGGCAGACGGTAGAAGGAGAACATAATGCTGCTTTCAAAACTGTGCGAAAGCATTAAACACCGCCGGTTGGGGGCGGATTTGAACATCGATGCATTGGAATACGACTCGAGGAAAGTAAAGCAGAGCAGCCTGTTCTGCTGTATTGTAGGCACGTTTTCGGACGGCCACGCGTATGCGCAAAAGGCAGTGGACGCGGGTGCGGCAGGCCTGCTGGTGGAGCGCGAGCTGCCTATCGACTTGCCGCAGGTGATCGTACCCAACACGCGCATCGCCATGGCGGAAATGGCGGCGGAGCTGTACGGCCATCCGGAGCGTGAGCTGCGCCTGGTCGGCATTACGGGTACCAACGGCAAAACAACCAGTACCTATATGATAAAGGCCATTGCCGAGCGCGCCGGCATGAAGGCGGGGCTGATCGGCACCATACGCAACATGGTGGGCAAGCGCGTGATCGATACCGAGCGGACGACGCCGGAATCGGTGGATCTCTATCGTCTGCTGCGCGAAATGCGGGACGAGGGCGTTGAGATTGTCGCGATGGAGGTTTCCTCGCATTCTCTGGATCAGCACCGCGTGCACGGGCTGACGTTCGAGGTAGGCGAGTTCACCAATCTCACGCAAGATCATCTCGATTACCACAAGACCTTTGAAAACTATCTCGCCGCCAAGAAAAAGCTCTTTTCGCAGAGTAAACACGGCGTGTTCAATATTGACGACCCGCATGCCGCCGCCATGATGGAAAGGCTTACGCTGCCGGTCACGACATTCGCCATACGGGAACGCGCGGATATCTGCGCTTCGGAAATCGATATCACCACCCGAGGCGTGCAGTTCGATATCCGCTATCCCGGCGGAAAGACCCGCATCAACGTTCCCATCCCGGGTCTGTTTACGGTATTCAACGCTATGGGGGTTGCCGCGGTGGCGCTGGCGCTCAACATTCCCATGGAGTATATCAAATCGGGGCTTGAGGACATGCAGAGCGTATCGGGACGACTGGAGCCGCTGCCCACCGGCGATCTCGGTTTTTCCGTGTTCGTTGATTACGCGCACACGCCGGATGCGCTGGAGAACGTGCTCAAGACAGTACGCGGCTTTGCCAAGAGCAGAGTCATTACAGTATTTGGGTGTGGCGGCGACCGCGACAGGGCCAAGCGTCCCATTATGGGTGAAATCGCCGGCCGGTATTCCGACAGGCTGGTGGTCACCAGCGACAACCCGCGCTCGGAGGATCCTTTCACCATCATCGACGCGATCGAAGAAGGCGTGAAGAAATCCGGCTGCGCGTATGTGAAGATTGAACAGCGGCGCGAAGCCATCCGCTACGCACTGCAAAACGCCCAGGAGTCTGATGTCATCGTCATTGCGGGCAAGGGCCATGAAACCTATCAGGAAATCAACGGCGTCAAGCACCATTTCGATGACAAGGAGACTGTTATGGAGCTGCTCGCCACGCTGAAAAGCTGATTAAGGCGGGACCTACCAAAGCATAACCGGAGGATGGCATGCAGCAACTCATACTAGCCGTATTGCTCGGCTTTCTCGTACCACTGGCATTGGGCCCTCTGGTCATCCCAATGCTCAAACGGCTCAAATTCGGACAAACTGAGCGCGAATGCGGGCCGCAATCTCACCTTGTAAAATCCGGGACGCCAACGATGGGCGGACTTATGATACTTGCCGGGCTACTTGCCGGCACGCTGACATTCTCTATGGCGGGTATGGAATTCGTGCTTCCCGCGCTGCTGATGACGTTCGCGTTTGGACTGGTCGGGTTTCTGGACGATTTTATAAAGGTAAGGCGTAAGCGCTCGCTGGGGCTCAAGGCCTACCAGAAGATCATCGCGCAGTTGGGTATTTCGTTCATCGTGGCGCTTTTTGCCTACAACAACCCGTATATCGGGCCAAGCGTATACCTGCCGTTTACCGGCGGCGAATGGAATATGGGCGTATGGTACATCCCGTTCGTGATGTTCGTCGTTATCGCGGAGGTAAACGCCGTCAACCTGACGGATGGGCTGGACGGGCTGGCATCCGGCGTTACACTGATATACGCGCTGGCCATGGCCCTCATATTCTCGCTGATGTCCGCGATGGCGAACGAACTGGGGCAGGTATACTACAGCGCTAATCTTGGCGGCATGGCGGTGTTTTGCGCCGCGGTCGTGGGGGCCTGCCTGGGCTTTCTCAGGTTCAACGCCTACCCCGCGCGCGTGTTCATGGGGGATACGGGCTCCATGGCGCTGGGCGGCGCGGTATCCATGATGGCGATCTGCAGCCGCGCGGTATTGCTGCTCCCCATCATGGGGGCGTGCTTTGTGGCCTCCGCGGTGAGCGTGGTGCTGCAGGTCGGCTCGTACAAGCTGCGCAGGAAACGGATATTCAAAATGGCGCCCCTGCACCATCATTTCGAGCTGAAAGGTGTGCCGGAGACCAAAATTGTAGCTCTGTATATGATTGTGACGGCTGTGTTGTGCCTGGTTTGTTTGCTTGCATATGTGTGACTAATAACCGTTCTGGGCGGGTCCCGAGGAGCCACGGTTCTTGTTGGCGCTTGGCGTGGCAGGGGACTGGACGGATGTTTGAGGGAAAGAGGCGGCTCTGTTGCCTCAAGCATCTGCCGCCCGGAACGGTTTTTTTCATTTTTTGAGGGCGAAAAATCCCTCCAAATCCAATTTTGTCAGTATTGACGGCTTTACTGCCGCCGTGAGAAGGAAGGGGACTGTAATGAAAACCGCGCTCATCGTAGGTATGGCGCGATCCGGGTTGTCCAGTACAAGGCTTTTGCACGCGGACGGCTGGCGGCTGATTTTAAACGACAAAAAAGCATCCGTACCGGATATGGAAGAAGCCCTTGTGGGGATACCCTACCGGAACGCGCTGGGGCAGGATCCGGCGGAGCTGCTCGCCGGTGTGGATCTTATGGTATTGAGCCCCGGCGTACCCATGTACCTGCCCTTTGTGCGCCAGGCGCGGGAGCGGGGTGTGGAAGTGATCGGCGAAATTGAACTGGGGTGGCGGTATTCCAAGGGAGATTTCCTGTGCATCACCGGAACCAACGGGAAGACGACCTGCACCGCGCTCACGGGAGAGATTTGTAAACGCTCCGGCCGGCGCACGTTTGTGCTGGGCAACATAGGCACTCCCATAACGCAGTTCGCCCTGGATACGCGCCCGGGCGACCTCATCGTGGCGGAGACCGCCGCCCTGCAACTGGAGGGAAATGTACGGTTTCACGCGAAAGCCGCGGCAGTATGCAACATTACGGAGGATCATTTGGACCGCTTCCTGACCATGGAAAATTATATCGCGGCCAAATGTAAGATATTCGATAATCAGACGGCGGCGGACGTCGCCGTGCTCAATTACGACGACGCTGTTGTGCGCGCCATGGCCGAAAAAACGGCAGCGCGCAAGCTGTATTTCTCCCGCCGGTCGGCAGTGGACGAGGGCGTTTTTCAAAAAGGGGCGGATGTGCTCTACAGGCTGGACGGCGTTGAACGCAGGCTGTGCGCTGCGGCTGAGATCAAAATTCCCGGCGCGCACAATCTCGAAAACGCCATGCTTTGTTCGGCGATAGGCATTAGCCAGGGTATTGCGCCCGAAGCCGTACGAGAGGCGCTGATGGAATTTCCGGGCGTGGAGCATCGGATAGAGTTCGTATGCGAGCGCCGTGGCGTGCGCTATATCAACGACAGCAAGGGTACCAACCCGGATTCTACCATGAAGGCCATCGCGGCCATGGATCGTCCTACCGTGCTGCTGCTTGGCGGGTTTGACAAGCACAGCGAATTTGTGGAGCTATTTGAGACCATGAAAAAAGGCCCCATCAAAGCGGCGGTGGTGCTGGGGCAGACGGCCGATCTCATACTGCAGGCGGCGAAGGCGACGGGGTTCACGGCCGTGCATCGCTGCGTCGGCGGCTTTGAGCGGGCTGTGGATATGGCGCGGGATTTAAGCGAGCCGGGGGACGCCGTACTGCTTTCCCCCGCGTGCGCGAGCTGGGACATGTTTGATAATTTTGAACAGCGCGGCAGGGTGTTCAAGGAAATCGTACTCGCTTATCCGAATTAGAGCGATGCAATAAACGGGCGATAATGTTTTGCCCCTCTATTCGATACAGGGCTGTCATAAAGCGCACTGCCGTCCGAATAGGATGAAGGGGCGGTGTCGCTCGGCACAGCGGCTCGGCAGGAGGCTCGGGAAATGGAGCGCTTAAGCGTCAAGGGGAAGGGAAAACTTGCGCGCATGGATTTTGCCATCTTCATTACGGTGCTTGCGTTATGCGGCATCGGGCTGGTGATGGTGTTTTCGGCGAGCTATTACTCCGCGCAGGAAAAGTGGAGCGACGGATTGCTGTATGTGCGCAAACAGGCTACGTATCTTGCCATCGCTCTTCCGTGCCTGCTGCTTCTGACCAGGGTGAACTATCATATCCTGGAAAAGCTCAAGACTCCCGCGCTGGCTATATCGGTGGTATTGCTGATTGCGGTGCTTATTTTCGGAAAAGAGGAGAACGGTGCGAAGCGCTGGCTCATCATCGCGGGGCAAAGCATGCAGCCTTCCGAGGTCGCAAAATTTGGGATGATCATTTATATGAGCGCCTTTATGTCTAGAAGGCAGCAACTCATGCAGGATTTTGTGAAAGGGCTTGTTCCCATGCTGATGGTGATAGGGCTTATCTGCGGCCTTGTCATGCTGCAGCCCAATATGTCCATGGCCGTCATCATAGGCATGATGGGCATTGTCATGCTCTACGTCGGGGGCGCGTCGGTCAAACATATCGCGATACTGATGTTCTGCGGCATCGTGCTGTTCGTACTGTTTGCCGTGATAGAGCCGTATCGGTTCGCGCGGCTGACCAGCTTTACCGACCCGTGGAAGGACCCTGCCGATACGGGATATCAGCTGATACAGTCGCTTTATGCGCTGGGCTCGGGCGGGCTGTTCGGGCAGGGGCTGAACAATTCGCGGCAGAAGCTCCTGTATCTGACCTACGGTGAAAGCGACTTCGTTTTCTCCATCGTTGGGGAGGAATTGGGCTTTATAGGCGCGGCATGCGTGATACTGCTGTATCTGTTTATCGTATACCGCGGAATCCGCGTAGCACTGCGCTGCAGGGATAGGTTCGGCAGCATGCTTGCCGCCGGTATCACCACTGTATTCGCGCTGCAGGTGGCGGTCAACATCGGCGTTGTGACGGGCGCTATGCCCACGACCGGGCAGGCGCTGCCCTTTGTAAGCGCGGGGGGGAGTTCTCTGCTTATTTTCCTGAGCGCGATGGGCGTTTTACTGAACATTTCACGCTATACGGCGGATATGTAAAGGTGGCCACGGCCTAAATTCAGAGAAGGGAACACGTTTTTCCAACCGGATGCATAAGATGAAATTGTTCGCGAGCCATCCGGAGGTGAAAGCTGATGTCCCGAATCATCGTGGCGGGCGGGTCGCCGCTTTGCGGCGAGCTTCGTGCGCCCGGTGCTAAAAACGCCGCGCTGCCCATACTGGCAGCAACATTGTTAGCGCAGCATCCTGTGCGGCTGCTTGATTGCCCGCACCTGTCGGATGTGGAGAATATGATCGCGCTGCTTCGATCGCTTGGCTGTACGATCTGGTGGGAGCAGGATACATTGTGTATCGACCCTGTTGACGCGCAGTGCCATGAAATGCCGGAGCATCTTTCCAAAGCGCTCAGATCCTCCATATTCCTGCTCGGCCCCATGATTGGCAAGTTCGGGCGCGCAACCGCGACATTCCCCGGCGGCTGCGAGATAGGCCGGCGGCCCATCGATCTGCATATAACGGCGCTCAACGCGCTGGGCGTGCAGATTGACGAAGCCCACGGTACCATACGCTGCGAAGGGCGTGATTTGATAGGCGCGCACATCCAACTGGATTATCCCAGCGTGGGCGCCACGGAAAACGCTATGATGGCGGCGGTGGCGGCGCAGGGAGAAACCGTCATACACAATGCCGCGCGAGAGCCTGAGATTGTGGATCTGCAGTTGTTTTTGTGTGAAATGGGCTTTTCCGTGCGGGGGGCCGGCAGTTCCGCCATCACCATTGAGGGCGGGTGCGACCCGAAGCCGGCGGTGCACCGAATCATGCCGGACCGTATTGTGGCGGGCACCTATCTGTGTGCTGCCGCCATCACGGGCGGCGATGTATGTATGAAAGGCATCTCTCCCGAGTACTTGGGCAGCGTAATGAGCAAGCTGCGCGAGTGTGGCTGTGATGTGGAGGCAGGCGTGGATTATATCCGCGCGAAAGGCCCCGAAAGGCCCAGGGAACTCAAACGGGTAGAAACGCTGCCGCACCCGGGATTTCCAACGGATATGCAGGCGCAGATATTTGCCCTGTGCTCCGTGGCGGACGGTACGAGCATGATCGTAGAAAACGTGTTCGAAAACCGGTTCAAGCACGCGTCGGAGCTCAACCGTATGGGCGGCGAAAACAGCATCAGCGGCCGTATCGCCGTTATACGCGGCGTGAAGCGGCTGACCGGCGCGCAGGTGGACGCCTGGGATCTTCGCGGCGGAGCGGCGCTTATATTGGCCGGCCTGCGTGCGGAGGGAGAGACCGTGGTGCACGGCGCTGCGCATATCGACAGGGGTTATGAGGCGATCGAGCGGGATCTCGCGGCGCTGGGCGCGCAGATCCGCCGTGATATATAAACGCACGAAAGAGGAAGTGGCGTTCCGATGCCAAATATGCAGAAACGGCCGCCCGGCGGCGCAAAAGGCCCGCAGGAAACGCGGGTCTATGCGCCTACGCATCGAGCGGAGAGCTCGGTTGCCGGCGGTCGTTCCGTGGCAGGTAGCGGCGCTTCTTCGGGGTACAAGGCGCGGTCATCCGCCGCGAATCGGGGGAACAGCGCCGCACAGCCGCAGCGGCCGGCGGCGGGACAAGCTCCCCGTCGTCCTTCCCGTCCATCCGGCGCGGAGGAGCTAAAGTACGGCATATCCGAGGAATATCGCACCGTCAGCCGTCGTCAGCCTGAGCAGCCGCATGGCGCGAAGCAGACGCGCCTAAAACGCGTTGTTCCTTCCTCAAAGGAGAGACTTGCCGCGCAGGCAAAGGAGCAGCTTTCGGGAAAAACACAGTCAAAACAGGACGCGGCAATCGGGGTGCGGCGCGCACAGGGGCCCGCGCGAAGTGAAAAGCAAAGAGGCTTCAACAACATCCATCGGCTGGAGCATGTGGACGGTGGGCACTCGGCCGAAAAAGAAGCGGAAGAAAAGAAAAAGCGCCCGAAGAAAAAACGCGAGCCGTTGGACCGCAAAAAACTGCTGATAGTACTTATCGCGAGCGTTGCCGCTCTCGGGCTGCTGCTGCTGGGCTATTTCGTATTTCTGCTCGATACGGTGGCCGTGGATGGAAATGAGACGTACAGCGACGCCAGCATCGTGGAGCTTTCCGGCTTTCATGCGGGCACACACCTGCTGCTGTGCGATTTGAATAAGGCGAAAGCCGGAATAGAGGCAAATCCCTATCTCAAGGTGCTTTCGATACACAGGGAACTGCCGCGCACCATCCGAATATCCGTAGAGGAACGCAAAGAGGTCGCGGCTCTCGCGGGGCAGGGATATGACGTCATAATAGATAAGGAAGGGTATGTGCTGTCCATTGGCGCGGGAAGCGACCTGTCCGGGCTGCTGCGGGTTACGGGCATGTCGCAGCTTGGTTTTCATGTCAATCAGAAGCTCGGCGCCAACAGCGATTTTCAGACGCAAACGTTGCTTTCCATGATCGAGCAGCTCATGACATTCGATCTTCTCAAGGACGTGGCGGAGTTGGATCTTTCCAATCCGCTGAACGTTTGCCTGTACACGAGGGACGGTATCACGGTAACGTTTGGGCAGCCCGACGATCTCTCCGGGAAGCTTGCGTGGATGCGCGACGTGCTGCCCTCTCTGCAAGCGGGCGGTATTACGGACGGCACGCTGGACGTCAGCGCTAAGGGCGGGCCAATTTATTCGCCTGCGGAGACCGGGATGGTTTCGCCGATGCCGGAGCAGGAGAACACGCCGGTTACGGAAAACTCCGACGGTGAAGATTCGGAAGGTGAAACAGCGCCGATGCCGGAAACCTCGCCCGTTGGCGAAGGTGAGGCATAATAGCGAGAATGTGCATGTACGCGGGAAAAAACGAGAATGGTGGAACATTTTGTATTTCGGTTGCACAATAGATACCAAATATGGTATATTATCTTTGATTTCATGTACTTATCATCCTGTGAGCAAACCATTCCGGGGAGGGAAAGCGTTTGAAGCATGCCGTTGTGCTGGATATTGGCAGTTCCAAGATCGTGAGTATATGCGCCGGCCGCGTGGGTCAGGATGGAATGGCGGTGCATGGGGCGGATGTTCGCGCCTATTCCGGCTATAGACATGGCGCTTTTTCCGATATAAAGGACATGCAGCGCGCCATTGTGGAGAGTCTTGAGGCGACGCAGCGTGAATGCGGGTTTCGTTTGCGGGAGGTGACAATCTCCGTCCCCGCGCCTTTTTCAAAACTCTATATCGGGACAGGCTCTTTTGCCTCGGATTCCACGCCAAAACGCATAACCGGCACGGATATCGACATGCTAATCAATACATCCCTGCCCGAAGAGCCTCCGGCGGGATGCAGGCTGATACACAGCACGCCCTATACCTATGTGCTCGATGGTGTGGCCAGCCAGGATCTTCCGGCGGATGCGGCGGCTTCCCGCGCGAGTGCGATGGTATCGCATGTGTACGTTTGCGACGAATTCCTCGCCCCCGTACAGGAGGCGGTGCGGCAGGCCGGCATGCTGCCCGGCGTATGTATCAGCGCGCCTCTTGCACAGTCGCTCATGCTGATCCCTGAAAAGGACAGGCAGAAGCCTTGCGTGCTGCTGGATGTGGGATATACGCATACGGACGTATGTGTGGCGCTGCAGTCGGCCATCGTCGCGCAGGATACGCTGGAAATAGGCGGCATGCACTTTACGAGCGACCTTGCGTACGGGCTCGAGATCACACAGAGCGTAGCTGAACTGGTCAAGCGCAGGTATGTATTCTCGCTGGATTATCAGGACAGCGTGGAGCTTTTGCGGACGCCGCAGGGTACTCGCAGTGTGGAGCGGGCGCACATTCAATATATTTTGGAGGAGCGCGCAAAAGAGCTTTGCTTCATGGTGGACGACTCCATGCGTGAGATGGGCGTGGATATGCGCCAGCCCCCGGTACTCTGCCTTACGGGCGGGGGCATGGCCATGATGCGGGGCAGCCGCGAGTATCTGGAGGATATGCTGGGGATGAAGGTGCGGCGGGATATGCCGTGGATGCCGCGCATGAACTCCCCCAATTACGCGAGTGCGTTCGGCACGCTGGAATTCGTGCTGCACACGGGCTCGGAAGACGCCCTGCCGCAAGGGGAGGGCGGGGTGTTGCGAAGATTAAAAGAACTTTTTGTGAAATGATATTGCAAAATGAGATTTGCGATCGATAAATCATGTAGAATAGATTCTATCACGATCGACGCAATACAGGCTATATAGCCGGCCTTGATAAGGGGGAAGCGGAATGTTGGAAATGGATTTTGAAAGCGGCCAGTTCGCGCAGCTCAAAGTGGTCGGTGTGGGCGGCGCGGGCAACAATGCCGTGAACCGGATGATACAGTACGGTCTGCGCGGCGTGGAATTCATCGCCGTCAACACGGACAAGCAGGCATTGTACCTGTCGCGCGCCAACCAGAAGATTCAAATCGGCGAAAAGCTGACCAAAGGTCTGGGTGCGGGCGCTGATCCGGAAATCGGGAGAAAAGCCGCGGAAGAAAGCCGGGACCAGATTTCTCAAGCCCTCAAGGGAGCCGACCTTGTATTCATTACCGCCGGTATGGGCGGCGGCACCGGTACAGGCGCGGCGCCGATCGTCGCGGAATGCGCGAAGGAGATGGGTATACTGACCGTAGGCGTCGTTACCAAGCCATTCAAATTCGAGGGCAAGGTACGCATGCGCAACGCGGAGAACGGCATACAGAATCTCAAGCCAGCCGTGGATACGCTGATCACTATTCCGAACGACAGATTGCTTGATGTCGTGAAGACCTCCAGCCTGGTGGATGCGCTTCGCGTGGCGGACGACGTACTGCGGCAGGGCATACAGGGCATCAGCGACCTGATCGCGGTGCCCAGCATGATCAATCTCGATTTTGCGGACGTCAAGTCGGTCATGAAAGAAAAAGGCATGGCCCACATGGGCATCGGCGTTGCGTCGGGCGACAAGCGCGCGGTGGAAGCCGCACGGCAGGCGGTGGAAAGCCCCTTGCTTGAAACAACCATCAACGGCGCAAAGGGCGTGCTGATGAACATCACGGGCGGCATGGATCTGGGCCTGTTCGAGGTCAACGAGGCCGCCGAACTTATTCAGGCAACGGCCGACCCGGATGCGAACATCATATGGGGCGCGGGCATAGACGAGGAAATGGGCGACAGCCTGCGTATTACGGTTATCGCCACAGGCTTCGACATATCGCCCCTTGAAGCGCAGCAGCAACAGCAGCAGCCGGCGCGCCAGCGCGTCACGGTGCGTGATATACGCGAGCCGCTCAGCGGCGTCGTTTCCAAAGAGCCGCAAATTCCGTGGCAGCCGCCCCGCCAGCCCGTCGTACCTGCGCCGCGCAAGCCGGAGGAACCCGAGGAAGCGCCGCGCAGCTATGTTCCGCGCGACAGGCACAGCAATCTCGACGTACCGAGTTTCCTGCGCAACCGGGATAACGATCAATAAGTCAGATAGATTATTGGAAGCGCCCCGCGGCAGCCGGGCGCTTTTATGCATTCCCAATCCAATAGAAATTCAAAAAACATAAATACCGCCTCTATGGGCATGCTAGTTACATGGAGGTGGGCCTATGGTAAAAAAACGCATATGGCTGTTCGCGCTGGCCGCCGCGGTACTGCTTGCGATGCTCGTAGGGTTTTTCACACTGTCCGGTGGAAAGGCAGGCGTATACAGGGGCGCAAAACTGGTGCTGTACCAGGACGCGTTTCTTCGTATGCCGGACAGGGCGGCATAATGGCAAGAAAATATACATCTATTCCGGTTGCAGACCTGCATGGGAACGCGGGAACGATGGGGCCTGGCGAACGTGAACAGCGGTATCATCCCTATGTGGAAAAGCAAAGGCAGGCATAGCTGAATACGAAGCGGCTGTGAATTGGCACTTGCCCGATATTTTAGCGGCAAGGCGGGAGGCTGATTTTTTATGCAAAAAGATAATAAGAACAAGGCACAGGCCTATCAGAAGCTGGTCAAAAAGCGCGCTCCTAAAAGCCAAACGTTGATTATGTGCATCAAGGCGTTTTTAGTGGGCGGTCTCATCTGCTGTATAGGCCAGCTTGTGCACGATGCGGGCGAGGCATGGTTTCACCTGGATGATAAGGATGTCGCGGCGTTTACCGCGATGGTGATGGTTTTTCTGGGCGCTACGCTGACCGGCCTGGGCATATACGATAAAATCGGCGGCTTTGCCGGGGCGGGCTCGGTAGTGCCCATCACGGGCTTTGCCAATTCCATCGTGGCGCCCGCCATGGAGTTTCGCACGGAAGGGTATGTCATGGGCGTGGGCGCTAAGCTGTTCAGTCTGGCGGGGCCTGTGCTCGTATATGGTATTTCCAGTTCCGTAGTGGTCGGGCTGTTATCCCTCCTATTTGGGAATGGGTGACAATCAAGGGCATACTTTGCATACTGTTTATAAGGCATGCTGAAAACGGCATGCTTTTTTGCTGCTAAATTAAAAGGGTTCTCTTCCGGATCATCAGTGTCTTTATCTCCCCTGCAGGAAAGGCGATAACGACAAATTGACGGCGGGTATATGTGCCGCCGTTTTGCTGTTGCGCGCATATTGTGGTATCGAACGCAAATATACTTAAAAAGCCATGCGACAAAGAGACTATGGACGTGTTTCCGGGGATTGTATATGCGAAAAATATTGTGCCTGGTGTTGATCGTGATGGCGTCGCTTGTCGGCTGCAAAGGGCCCGATACCGCAGTAGGGGAAGCGATAGAGAGTTTCGCGGCAAATCATCATGCAAACTACATCCTGAGCTATGCACACAGGTATGTCGCTTATGCCGAAAAGCATGGGGATACGCCTTATTCCTCCATTCTGGCTGCCGTCAATCTGGGCCTTGATCAGCCCAATTATGAAAATGTATACTTGCTGAAAGATCCGCAAAGCCTTACCGTATTGGTGAATAAGCATTATGGGCTTCCAAAGAAATTCAGGCCCGATCATCTGGTGAGTGTTGACAGCAGATATGCGCAACCGGGCGTAATGCTGCGCGAGGATTGCTATACGGCATTTCTGTCCATGGTACAGGATATGGAAAAGGAAGAAATGAGCCTTTATATCAAATCAGGATATCGAATCAACAGCAAACGGGGCGGGGCGAACAGCCTGTGGTATGCCTGGCCCGGGCATTCCGAACATCAGACCGGCCTGGCGTTTGACCTGCGTAAAAAGGGCGTATCCTATAAAACATTGTCCGAGTACGAATTTGAGGAAACAAGGGAATATGTCTGGCTTTGTGAAAACGCACATCGATACGGGTTCGTTCTGAGCTTTCCTGAGGATAAATCTAATATAACCGGCTTTGGATTTGAACCCTGGCACTGGCGGTATGTAGGGATTGATATCGCGACGGACATGAAAAAGAAGGACTTCGATACTTACCAGGAATATTGGGCAACCTTCTTAATTCAGGACGTCATGCAATGAAGCTAATCTGGCACAGGCGGACTGACGCCATGCTCAGCGCAATTCAACTGCTTTTTCATGCTGCGCAGCAAAACATAAAACAATTCTTTATGGGTATGCTAGCATAGCGGGCACAATGTATCGGCCCGCCTGTTTCGGCGCATACGCCGGACGGCCGCTGAACAGGCGGCCGGCATCCGGCCGAGAGCCGAACTTCGGTTATACAATTTCTGATGATGGAGGATCGTATGGCTTCGTCAAAAAGACTGGGCGAGCGCACCGTAGTATTTCGGGATCCGCCGCGCGTATTGAGCAGTGCAAGTATCGTGGGGGACGTTGAGGGCAAGGGCCCGCATGGACGCGCGTTTGACATGGTGCTCACCGACGATACCTGGGGAGAGAACAGTTGGGAAAAAGCCGAGTGCAAGATGTTCGAGCAGGTTGTCCGGCTGGCGTTGACCAAAATCAACTGGGATACCAAAATGCTGCACTGTTTGCTCGGCGGCGATCTGCTCAACCAGATTATCACCGCCAATTACGCGGCGCGACAGTTGGGAGTGCCGTTTTTCGGGCTGTACGGCGCGTGCTCCACGATGGCGGAATCTCTGTTGTTGGGCAGTATGCTGGTGGACGGCGGGTTTGCGCAGCGCGTGGCCTGCGTGGCGTCCAGCCACTTTTCCACGGCGGAGCGGCAATACAGATACCCTCTGGAAATGGGCACGACAAGCCCGCCGACTGCGCAGCGTACCGTCACAGGCGCGGGCGCGGTACTCATCAGCGATGAACCTGCGTCAAGACAGCAGCAGGGACCCGCCGTGTTCCGCAACATTCATGTGGAGGGTGGCACTATAGGCAAAGTGGTGGATATGGGCATATCCGACGCGTCGAACATGGGCGCGGCGATGGCGCCAGCCGCCTGTGATACGATTATCACGCATTTGGCGGATACGGGCAGGTCAGCTTCGTATTATGATGCGATCATTACGGGCGATCTGGGCAGCTTCGGTTCCGAAATGTTGCACGAGCTATGCATGGACGAGGGATTGGCTATCGCCGAAAAACATCTTGATTGCGGGAATCTGATATTCGACGGGCAGCAAAGTGTAAACTGCGGCGGGAGCGGATGCGGGTGCTCCGCGGTGGTGCTTAGCGCACACTTGCTGCAGCTTCTGGAAAAGGGCGCTTGGCGGCGTATGCTGTTTATGGCCACCGGCGCTCTGATGAGCCCTTCCTCTTCCATGCAGGGGGAAACTATACCGGGTATCGCGCATGCGGTTGTGCTGGAAAGGGACGACTAAATGGACTGGCAGAAATATTTGATGGTGTTTTTAATTGGCGGAGGAATCTGCGTTGTCGGGCAATTGCTGATCAGTTTGACCAACATGACGCCCGCGCGCGTGCTGGTATTGTTTGTGACGCTGGGCGTGGTGCTGACGGCTCTTGGCCTGTACGAGCCTCTCGTGGACGCTGGAGGAGCCGGCGCGACGGTGCCGCTGACCGGGTTTGGCTACTCGCTCGCAAAAGGCGCCATTGAGGGCGCGAAGGAGAAGGGCGTGATTGGCGCGTTTACGGGCGGAATGACGTCGACAGCCGGCGGCGTCGCCGCGGCGATACTGTTTGGATACTTAAACGCATTGTTATTCAAACCCAAAACCAAAAAATAGAAGCTTAATTAATTAGGCTGTGATAAAGGAATCCCTGAGATATTCGCGGGTATGGACTGCACAATAGGCAAGGAATGACACTTGTATTGACAGTGAAAAGCTGTTATGCTTAAGCACATAGCAGAGTAGGCGTTGTGCGTAGGCCAATGGCGGCCTGTAAGGCAGAAGGATGGGAAGTTGCCCCTGCCCGAAGAGTTCCGGAATTAGATATCCCGGTATATCCACGATATGGCGTCGCGTCCGCTGCGCAATGCGCCCGATTCCATATCAGGAATGGGTTGAATTGCGCCCAAAAAACGGGCGTTTTTTTGCGTCCGCAAAGAGGAGGCGCATTTTTCATGCAGTTCAGAAATACAGCATATTTCATGACGGCGATGATAACATGCAAGTCACTCTGCGGGTGCTGTTGCATGTATATCAGCCGTATTCCAACTTCCGTGACTCAATCGCAGGTAACAGGGGACAAAAGGGGTGGTCGTATTGGACAGCAAAAACGTGATTGAACACCTTAAGGGCGGGGACTGGAACAGTCGCCTGGGGCTTGAACGGATGCGGGAACTTCTAAAGCGACTTGGCAATCCCCATGATAAGCTTCGATATGTGCACGTTGCGGGAACCAACGGCAAAGGCAGTATATGCGCTATGTCGGCGCAAGTTCTTACTGCCGCCGGATATAGAACCGGATTATATATATCCCCGTATATCAATCGCTTTCATGAACACATTCAGATAGACGGGGTTCCCATAAGCGATCAGGCATTGGTGGAAATGGCCCGGCGTGTACAGGAAGAAGCGGACCGCATGGCCGATCCTCCCACCGAGTTTGAACGCATCACCGCAATCGCGTTTTTATATTTTCTTGAATCGTGCTGTGATATCGTGGTGCTTGAGGTGGGATTGGGCGGCAGGTTGGATGCGACCAATGTGATTTCCAAGCCCGAGGTGGCGGTGATCGCCCCCATCAGCCTGGATCATATGAAGGAACTGGGCGATACCGTTGAAAAGATCGCCGCAGAAAAAGCCGGGATTATAAAACAGGGCTGCAGCGTTGTTTCATCCCCTCAGTTACCTGGCGTAACCCGCGTACTTAGGGATGTCTGCGCCTTGCGAAACGCCTCCATTAAGTTTCTGGATCAGCGCAGCGTGAACATCACGAGAAACAGCCTGGATGGGATACGGTTTAGGTACAAGCGCATGGAGGATATTGAGCTGCATCTGCTGGGCGCCGTTCAGCCCCAAAATGCTTCCGCCGTCATAATGGTTATGGAGCAACTCCGAAGCAAGGGCTGGAATATTGGCGAGTCGGCCCTGCGGGAAGGCCTGCGTAGAACCCGGTGGCCGGCGCGGTTTGAAATAGTCAACAAGAATCCGTGGGTGATTGTGGACGGTGGACATAACCGGCAATGCATGGAAAGCCTGGCGGATAACCTCAATACCTACTTCCCTGATAAGAAGATTACTTTCGTAATCGGCTTCATGGCGGACAAGGACTATCGCGCAATGCTGCGTATCATTCTGCCTTTCGCCGGGCGGATATTCACCGTGACGCCGGATAACCCCAGATCGATGCCCGCTGAGGAATTGGCGGAATATATTCGCTCTGAGGGAATACAGGAGGTCATAGCATGTGCAAGCGTGGAATCCGGTATTAAGGACGCCATGCGCAGTGAAACGGGAGAGGGGGTGATTTGCGCAACCGGCACATTCTATATGGCCGGCACGATTCGTAACATGTTTGTTTCTGTCTGACAAAAAGATCAGAGTAGGGATGGTGCGTTAAGTGCCGGCGGATGGGAAGTTGCCGCCGGACGAAGGGGAAGCGTTCCCCGCGGTGCCATACCCGCGTCCGCTGCCACATAAACCTTTGTGGCAAATCTGTTCGACTGCAAAGGAGGTCGCAATGAATATTAAGTTGAAGGGTTTGGTTCAGGTTTCGCTTTTGATCGCGATGGAGATCGTGTTGTCGCGTTTTATGTCCATCTCGACGCCTATTCTGCGAATAGGGTTTGGATTTGTCCCGATCGCGATATGCGCGATTATGTTTGGTCCTATCTGGGCGGGTATCGCGGGTGCGATGGCGGATTTTTTGGGCGCTACCCTGTTCTCGGCCGGCACCTATTTCCCGGGGCTTACCCTGTCCGCGGCATTGGTGGGAATCGTATTCGGCCTTTTCCTGTATAAGAGAAAGGAAGGCTGGTTGCCGCTGGCGGGGGCTGTGGCGATCAACTGCCTTATTATCAGCCTGTTCCTGAATACTTACTGGCTGACCATACTGATGGGCAAGGGCTTCATGGTATTATTGCCTGTGCGTTTCGTGCAGAACCTTATCATGATACCCATACAGTTTTTCGTTATCAGATTGCTGCAAAAGCCAATCGCCATATACGCTCAAAAGCAGGCGGTATGACGCAAAGCGGCATATATGCGGCTCATTAAAACATGTACAACGCCCGGACCCATTGAGGTCCGGGCGTTTTCATGTGAATTTGAGGCGGTCAAGTTTATCCGCACTACGTTTATTCCGCAGGCGATTTCGAGGGTGAAACATCCGGCGATGCTTCAGGGTCCGCTTCAAAAATGCTACCCAGATCCAGCAGATAGGATGCGCGCATCAGCGTTCCCGTATCGTCGGTTTCATAACGATTGAGGTACAGAAGATCGGCCCGGCCGCCTGCGAATACGCTGGGCGCGGCCAAGTCCAGCAGCCGCTCGCTTGTGCCCGACGCGATATCGTATACCCAAAGCGTATACGGATAGGGGTCGGCCGGCGCGGTATCCCCGGTATCCCCGGCCGCGTCGTCGGTGGCTGCTGCAGCGTTATCCGTTGCATCCTGCGGGGCTGAAGTATCCTGCGGGGTCGAAGTATCCTGTGGAGCTGAAGTATCCTGTGGGGCGGAAGTATCCTCTTCGCCGCCGGCAATATCGCCCGTGGTCGCTTCGCCCTCGCCTTCGCCGGAGGTTGCGTCCTCCGTCTGTCCGCCGGAAATACGGCTCTCAATGTAATATAGCCGCGTGCAATCCTGCGACCATATG